>JAFQSI010000275.1 GCA_017409645.1 Oscillospiraceae bacterium
GGAGAGCTGTCACGCGTCAGCGTGACTGAGAGGGTTATCGAATATTTGCAAGGCAAATATTCGATCTTTCCCGATTTTCGCAGAAAATCGGGAGGCCCTCTCCGACCTCGCTTCGCTCGGCCACCTCTCCCAGAGGGAGAGGCAAGGGACTTTGCTGACACGCAGGAAGGGAGTGCTGCATTGCGGCACTCCTTTTTTTGTCTCCTGAGTTCCGGAAAAACAGGAAAATGATCGGATTTGCGGCATATGACGCGACAGACAGGAGAAAATGAAACGTTCGGGAATAACGACTAAAAATATCGATAAAAATTGTGGACAAATCGGTAAAAATGCTGTATCATAATGCCATGAATCCGCGGCCAAGGGCCGCCGAAAGCAAGGAGGAATACTGATATCATGCTGGACGAATCCTATTACCGTAAAACGGACGAGATCATCTCCCGGTATGTCCGGGATGCCAGATCCCTGATCCCCATCATGCAGGACATCCAGACCGAGTACCGCTATCTGCCTGCGGAGCTTCTGAGCTACGTGGCCGAACAGATCGGTATCACCGAGGCGAAAGCCTACTCCGTCGCCACCTTCTACGAGAACTTCTCCTTCGAGGCGAAGGGCAAGTACGTCATCAAGGTCTGCGACGGCACGGCCTGCCATGTCCGCCACTCCACCCCCGTTCTGGAAGCCCTGTGGAAGGAGCTGGGACTGAGCAAGAAGAAGCACACCACCGATGATATGCTGTTTACGGTCGAGACGGTGTCCTGCCTGGGCGCCTGCGGTCTGGCCCCCACTATGATGGTCAACGAGCAGGTCTACCCCTCCATGACGCCGGAGAAGGCGCTGGCCGTCATTGCAGAACTGAGAGGTAAGGGCTGATGATGAAAACTGCTGAAGAACTGATCCGGGCGGCAGAAGCGGCCCGCGCGGAGATCGAGAAGTACGATTGCCGGATCCTGGTCTGCTCCGGCACCGGCTGCATCGCCACCGGCTCCAACAAGATCCACGAGATTTTCCAGGGAATCGTGCAGGACACCCCCGGTGTTCAGCTGGTGTTCTCTCCCTGCGGCGGCCATGACGAGGACAAGACCGTCGGCGTCAAGAAGACAGGCTGCCAGGGCTTCTGCGAGCTGGGCCCCCTGGTCCGTATCCAGAAGAACGGCAAGACCATCCAGTATGTCAAGGTCCAGCCCGATGACTGCGCCGAGATCTTTGAAAAGAGCGTCCTGGGCGACGAGGTTCTCGAGCGGCTGCTGTACCACAAGGGCGAGACGGCCTATGTCCAGCCGGAGGAGATCCCCTTCATCGCCAAGCAGACCCGCATCGTCCTGGAGAACTGCGGCAAGTTCGACGCCGAGAGCCTGGACGAGTACCTGGCCGCAGGCGGCTTCGAGGCGCTGAAGAAGGCCATGTTCGAGATGACCCGGGACGAGGTCATCGACGAGGTCGACAAGTCCGGCCTCCGGGGCCGCGGCGGCGGCGGCTTCCCCACCGGCCGCAAGTGGAAGCAGGTGGCCCGGCAGAAGGAGCCGGTCCGCTACGTGGTCTGCAACGGCGACGAGGGCGACCCCGGCGCCTTCATGGACGGCTCCGTCATGGAAGGCGACCCCTTCAAGCTCATCGAGGGCATGATGATCGCCGGCTACGCTGTCCGCTCCACCGACGGCTACATCTACGTCCGTGCCGAGTACCCCATGTCCGTTGCCCGGCTGCGCAATGCCATCGCTCAGCTCGAGGAGCGGGGACTGCTGGGTGACAACATCCTGGGCACCGATTTCAGCTTCCATATGCACATCAACCGGGGCGCCGGTGCCTTTGTCTGCGGCGAGGGCTCTGCCCTGACCGCGTCCATCGAGGGCAACCGCGGCATGCCCCGCACCAAGCCCCCCAGAACCGTTGAGAAGGGTCTGTGGGAGAAGCCCACGGTCCTGAACAACGTCGAGACTTACGCCAACGTGCCCAAGATCATCCTCCAGGGCGCGGACTGGTTCCGCTCCATCGGCACCGCCGGTTCCCCCGGCTGCAAGACCTTCTCCCTGACCGGTGCCATCGAGAACACCGGCCTGATCGAGGTCCCC
>JAFQSI010000276.1 GCA_017409645.1 Oscillospiraceae bacterium
CAATTATTATGCTATGATAGAGCAAACAACTTTTGGAGTGATAATCGTGGCCTTTGTTGAATTTGAAAACGTTGCAAAAACCTACCACATGGGCGAGGTCGCCATCCATGCCCTCCATGACGCCAGCTTTACCGTGGAAAAGGGCGAGCTGGTGGTCATCGTCGGCCCCTCCGGCGCGGGCAAGACCACCCTGCTGAACATCCTCGGCGGCATGGACACCCTGACCACCGGACGGGTGACCCTGGACGGCCGGGAGATCTCCGCCCTGAATCAGAAGCAGCTGACCCAGTACCGCCGGGACGATGTGGGCTTTGTCTTCCAGTTTTACAATCTGGTGGGCAACCTGACCGCCCTGGAAAACGTGGAGCTGGCCAATCAGATCTGTAAGGAGCCCCTGGACGCGGAGCAGGTGCTGAAGGATGTGGGCCTTGGCGACCGGATGAAGAATTTCCCCAGCCAGCTCTCCGGCGGCGAGCAGCAGCGTGTCGCCATCGCCCGGGCTCTGGCAAAGAATCCCAAGCTTCTGCTCTGCGATGAGCCCACCGGCGCCCTGGACTACAAGACCGGCAAGGCCATTCTGCGGCTTCTGCAGGACACCGGCCGCCGGACCGGCATGACCATCATCATCATCACCCACAACGCCGCCCTGACCGCCATGGCCGACCGGGTCATCCGGGTCCACAGCGGCACCGTGGCCTCCGTCACCGTCAACGACCACCCCCAGGATATCTCGGAGATCGAATGGTAATGAAACGAAAGAACATGATGCGGCGGAATTTAAGCCAAACCATCCGCCATTCTCTCGGACGCTATATCGCCATCATGGCCATCATCGCCCTGGGCGCGGGACTGTTCACGGGCCTTCGGGTGACCAAGGTGGACATGGTCGCCACGGTCCAGAGCTACACGGACAGTCAGAAGATGTTCGATGTGCAGGTCATGAACAGCTACGGCTGGACCGACGACGATGTATTCAAATTATCCACCGTCGACGGCATCGCCGATGCCGAGGGCACCATCTCCCTGGATGTGCTGGTCCACATGGGCGACAACGAGGACACGGTCTTCAAGGTCCTGTCCGTCCCCCATCGGCTGAACCGGCCCTCCCTGGACGCAGGACGGATGCCCGCTGCGCCGGACGAGTGCGTGGTGGAGGCCTTCTTCTTCGATGAAAGCATCATCGGAAAGCAGCTGTACATATCCGAAGCCAATGAGTCGACCACCCTGGACGCCTTGGCCTGCGAAAGCTATACCATCGTCGGCACCGTCAGCTCCCCGCTGTACCTGAACATGCAGCGCGGCTCCACCTCCGTCGGCAGCGGCTCCATCGCCGCCTACTGCTACCTGCCCCGGGATGGCTTTGAACAGGAGATCTACACCGAGATCAACCTGACCCTTCAGGGCGACCATCAGGTCTATACCGATGCATATGACAATGCCATGGACGACATGGCCGACCGGCTCAAGCCCCTGTGCGAGCCCCTGGCCCAACAGCGCTGGGAGGATGTGCTGACCGAGGCCGAGGAGGAATACGCCGACGGCATGGCCGAATATCTCGACGGCCTGGCTGAATACCGGGACGCCCGGACCGATGCCATGGACGAGCTGAACAAGGCCGAGCAGGAGATCCTTGACGGTGAACAGGAGATTGCCGACAACCGGGCCCTTCTGGAGGACGGACTGGAGCAGATCGATGCGGCCCAGAAGACCCTGGACGAGTCCCGGACCACCCTGGCCGAGAGCCGCCTGACCCTGGCCAACACCCGGGCCGAGACATATGCCCAGCTGACGGAAGCCAGCAATGAGCTGATGAAAAACTACAAGGAGGCTCTGGCCGGCAAGCAGCAGGTGGACGCGGGTCTTGTGCAGATCGAAAGCGGCGTCGCCCAGCTTGAAAGCGGTCTGAGCCAGATCGAGTCGGGCCTGAGCCTGATCAACGTGATGCTGCCCATCCTGGAAACCAGCCGGGACGCGGCCCAGGCCGCCCTGGATTCCGCCGCCCAAATGGGCGCCGACGAGGATACCCTCGCCTATCTGCAGGCGAATCTGGACGAGCTGGATGCCCAGCTGGCCGACTACACCGCCCAGCGCGACGAGCTGCTGGCCACCCAGGCCGAGGTTCAGAAGCAGTATGACGAGGTCAAGCAGCAGCGCGACGAGCTGCTGGCCACCCAGACCACCCTGAAAAACGGCATCGAGACCATCGAGCTGGGCTTCCGGGAGCTGGAGCAGGCCCAGCTCAGCGCGGACAACCAATTCGCCGCCGCGGAGGCCCAGATCGACGCCGGCGAGATCCAGCTCGAGGACGGCCAGCGGCAGCTGGATGAGCGCCGGGCCGAGGCCGAGGCCGGACTGGTGGAGCTGGAAAAGGCCGAAAAGGAGCTGGCTGAGGGCAAAACCACCTTCGAGACGGAAAAGGCCGACGCCCTGGAGCAGCTGGACGAGGCGGCAGCCGAGCTGGAGGACGCCCGCATCCAGCTTCAGGACGCCCGGCAGACCATCGACGACATGGGCGAGCCCACCGTCTACGCCCTGACGAGAAACACGAATCTGGGCTATGTGGTCTTTGAAAGCGACTCGGACATCGTGGCGGGCGTCGCCAAGATCTTCCCGGTCTTCTTCCTGGCGGTGGCGGCATTGGTCTGCATCACCACCATGACGCGCATGATCGACGAGGAGAGGACCCAGATCGGCATCCTGAAGGCCCTGGGCTATTCCCGCCGGGCCATCATGGGCAAGTTCCTGGGCTACTCGGGCAGCGCCTCGATCCTGGGCTGCATCCTGGGTCTGCTGCTGGGCTGTCTGCTGTTCCCCCAGGTCATCTGGTTCGCCTACTGCATCATGTACAGCTTCTCCCCCCAGCTGACGCTGAGCTATGATATCCCCACCTTCATTTTCATCTTCCTGAGCTACACGGGCCTGACGCTTCTGGTCACCTGGTACTGCTGCCGCCGGGAGCTGAAGGAGGTCCCCGCGGAGCTGATCCGGCCCAAGGCCCCCACCGCAGGCAAGGCATTGTTCTTCGAGAACATGCGCTTCTGGAAGAAGATGCAATTCCTGAACAAGGTGGCCGTCCGGAACATCTTCCGCTACAAGCAGCGGCTGGCCATGATGCTCCTGGGCATCGGCGGCTGCACCGCGCTGCTGGTCACGGGCTTCGGTCTGAAGGACTCCATCGTGGGCATCACCGACAACCAGTTCGGCGAGGTCACGGTCTACGATATGGCCGTCACCTTTGCCGATCCCGTAGCCCAGGAGAAGCAGGAGCAGTTCCGGGACCATGTCCGGGGCCAGGCCGACCGGGTGCTGTTCTGCGAGCAGGGCGGCATCGATGTGCTGTTTGAAAACAATGTGAAAAACGTCTACTTCCTGGCCTCCGACGCAGATCTGGAGGGCGTCATCGACCTGCACAGCGGCGAAACGCCCATCCCCATGCCCGGTGAAGGCGAGGTGGTCCTGTCCATCGGCGTGGCCCGGAACATGGACATCGGCGTGGGCGACACTGTGACGCTGCGCAATTCGGACCTCGAGGAGCTGCATGTCACCGTCTCCGGCGTCTACGACAACCATGTCTACAACTACGCCATCGTCTCCGGCTCCACCCTGCGCAGCCAGTGGGACCGCTCCCCGGAGGAGCAGTCCGCCTTCGTTCTGGCCATGCCGGAGCAGGACGTCCACCAGCTGGGCGCATCCATCACCGGCTTCGAGGGGGTCCTGAACGTCAACATCAACGCCGACACCGCCGAACAGGTGGGCGGCATGATGGAGGCCCTGGACGCGGTCATCGTGCTGATCGTCATCTGCGCGGGACTGCTGGCGGGCATCGTGCTGTACAACCTGACCAACATCAACATCAAGGAGCGCATCCGGGAGATCGCCACCATCAAGGTCCTGGGCTTCAACGCCGCCGAGACGGGTGCCTACGTCTTCAAGGAGAACCTGGCCCTGACGGCCATGGGCACGCTTCTGGGCCTGTTCGCCGGAAAGGCCCTCCACGCGGTGGTCATGAGCTATGTCCGCATCGACATGGTCTGGTTCGGCAACCACATCGCCTGGACCAGCTACCTGGTGTCCGCAGTGCTGACCATCGTGGCAGCATTGATCGTGGACGCGGTCATGTTCTTCCAGCTGGAGAAGATCAACATGGCCGAAGCCCTGAAATCTGTGGAATGATTCGAAAGCCGGAGCTTCCGCTCCGGCTTCCATCGTTTTGATGATGTGCATCAGGTCGCACTGACAAAACGCATCTCCTCTGTAGGGTGGGGTCATGACCCCACCAACCGGCTTCGATAACCTCCACGCGTCAATCAAAAAGAACAGCCTACGACTACCACCGTCATTGCGAGCCCGTAAGGGCGTGGCAATCCGCATCCCCTGCGGTGCTTTGCACCGCCCGGCCCCTCCGGGGCCGGAAATAGAACGGATTGCCACGGCCTGCGGCCTCGCAATGACGAGGTTGATCAGGCCGGTTCTTCTTTTGAAGTGGAACAATCATCCAACCTGGTCGGCGGGGCATGCCCCCGCCCTACAGCCGGATCCTGTCCATTCCTTCCAGATCCGAAAGCCGGAGCATCCGCTCCGGCTTCCGTCATTTATGTGGTCTGGTACCCCTCCCCCGGGCGGTCGCAGCCGTGGGGGGCGAAGGCCTCCGCGGGGAACGGCACCTTGTCAAAGAGTGCGCAGGGATCCTCGGCACAGCCGCCGGGATCGGCGCAGCATTCCTTGGTCGGGATGGCGTAATCCAGCACCGGCACGATCAGCTGGGCCGGCCGTTCCAGCCGGATGATGGAGAACTGCCCCAGGGTCACGAACAGCCGCTGCTTGTCGCCGCCCAGGACCAGATCATCCCCGAACATGGCCTGGACCTCCGTTGGGATGGTCAGCGAGCAGGGCTCACAGACGCTCACCGGGCACACCCTGCTCCCCAGCACCATGGGATCCAGCACCTCCACCACGCCCACCATTTCGCGGCGTTCCCAGTCATGCCCCGGCTCCGGGGCCAATACACTGGTGGTGGAAGGGAGGCTTTACAATGGCAAAGCAGAGGAAGAAGCTGTCGTTTATCTTTGAAGATCCCAACACACCGGCCCTTTTTGCGGAGGCGGTACGCAGGCTCCTGATCCGGAAGCTGTCCGCCCGGCGGAGGGAGCGGTCATGAACATCGCAGCCTACTGCCGGGTATCCACCGACAAGGAAGAGCAGCTCGAAAGCCTGAGACACCAGAAGGAATTCTTTACGGAATACGCCCGGCGAAATGGTCACACCCTGGCCCGGCTCTACGCCGACGAGGGCATCAGCGGCACGTCCCTGAAAAAACGCGAGGCCTTCCGGCAGCTCCTCCGGGATGCGGAAAAGGGGCTGTTTGAGCTGGTGGTGGTCAAGGATGTCAGCCGGTTCGCAAGAAATACGGTGGACGCCCTCCAAAGCGTCCGTCGGCTCAGATCCCTGGGCATCGGCACGGTGTTCATCAACGGCTCCATGAGTTCCATCGGCGACGGGGAATTCGCACTGACCCTCTTCTCCGCCATGGCCCAGGAGGAGAGCCACAATCTGAGCAAGCGGGTCAAGTTCGGCAAGCGGATCAACGCCCGGAAGGGGCGGGTCCCCCCGCGGGTGTTCGGCTACGACAAGGTGGACAATTTCACCCTGTCCATCAACGACGCCGAGGCCCGGATCGTCCGCAGGATCTTTTCCCTGTACCTGGACCGGGGCCTGGGCTGCAGGAGCATCAGCATGGAGCTGAACCGCTCCGGCGACCGTACCAAGCTCGGCGGAGAATGGGACGCCCGAGGCGTCCGGCGGATCCTGACGAATCCGCTGTACTGCGGCACCCTGGTCAATCACAAGTATGAGATCGAGGATTTTCTGACGGGAAAGCAGGTGGCCCTCCCGGAGGAGGAGCGCTACTGCCACCAGCGCCCCGACTGGGCCATCGTCACGCCGGAGATCTTCCGGCGGGCCCAGGAGGTCCTGGCCGACCGCCGGAAGCAGTACGGCTCCGGCGAGCCCTGCCGACAGGCCCGGTACAGCAGCCGCCACAGCTTTTCGACCCTGATCAAATGCGCCCACTGCGGACGGTCCTTCACCCGGAAAAGCTACACCTATGTCAACACCCGGGCCTACTGGCGGTGCGTCACCAACGACCAGTATACCGCCGAGAAATGTGTCAACAGCACGATCCTCGATGAGCGGGAGCTGCTGGACGCGCTGAAGGGCTATCTCGCAGACCGGCTCGGGGATATGCAGACCTTTACCGATGCTGTGCTGTCCGGTCTGGAGCGGCAGCTCCCCGCCGAAGCTCCGGAGCAGCAGCAGCGGGCCCTGGAAGCCCGCCGGAACAGGCTGCTGGTCAAGGGCCGCCGGTACCGGGAGATGTACGCAAACGACCTGATCGATCTGGACACACTCCACGAGAAACTCGATTCCACGGAAGCAGCGCTTCGGGACCTGGAGCTGGATCTTCAGGAGCTGACCCGGACCGCTGACCCGGGCAGCTGCGCCGAAGAGATCCGACAGTTACTGTCCCTGGAAACCGTCACCAATGTGGATATGCGCCAGCTCATCGACCACATTTCCGTAAACCAGAGCGGCGAGATCCGTGTGGTCTTTCCGTCCTTCGGAGATCAACAGCAAAATCCATCGGGTTTGTCATTCCAGCAATTCACCTGATAAGGCTCCCTGGGCAGCTGCCCAGGGAGCCTTTTGGGTTTGCGAAATGGTTAGTTGTTGTAAGAGCGATACAGGAAGGTCACGATCTGGGCGCGGTTGCAGATCTCATCCACGCCGAAACGGGTCTCGCTGATGCCCTTGGTGACATCGTTCTCCACAGCCCACAGGACGGGGGTGTAGTAGTAGATGTCGGCATCGGCCACATCGTTGAAGACGGACTCAGTCAGGGTGACCTCGGGCTTGCCCATGGCCCGGTACAGGAAGGTCACCACGTA
>JAFQSI010000277.1 GCA_017409645.1 Oscillospiraceae bacterium
GAAGGTCAGGATCCCCTTTTCCCGAAGGGCTTCCACAGCCCGGATGGTGGATTCGGGGACGGCATGGGCGCTGTGGTCCAGCAGGGTGCCGTCAATGTCGAAAAATACGGCTTTGATCATGGTGGGCCTCCTTGTCTTTTTTCTTGATTATAGGCCAGATCGGAAAGAATTGCAAGCAATGAAATATCGCGGGCGCAAGATAACGTGTGGACATTTCCGAGACAGAAATGTCCCGGAAATGAATACGTTGTGTTTCAACATTTTGTGAAGTTTGGGCTTCGCCCAAGTGAAGCAGCGGCGTTGCCGCTGTGAAGCATCGTGCTTGCGCACGAAGTGAAGTTAAGCGTGCCAAAACACTTGCGGAGCAAGCTTCACTGCGCAGCAGCTTCACGATGCGAAGCATCGCTTCACGTGCCGCAAGGCACACTTAGTTCAAAAGCGCTGTTGCAAAGCAACAGCGCTTTTGTGGAGCAGGGTACGGGAGTCGAACCCGCCTCCGAAGCTTGGGAAGCTACTATAATAGCCGATATACTAACCCTGCATGGAACGATGAAAATTATAGCACAGCTGTCTGAAAAATGCAAGCAGAAAAGTTCGACGGCTTCCGCGCCGGAAAAAACTGCCCCTTGCTTTTCCTGGTGGGTGCCGATATAATGATATTATCCGAAATATGGTTCATTTTTAGACAAAGCGAGGTAACACACATATGGCAACTCCCAAAGCCGCGCCTGGCGGCAACAAAATGGGTACCTGGCCCATCGGCAGGCTGCTGGTGAACATGGCTCTGCCCCTGGTCATCTCCATGCTGGTCCAGGCGCTGTACAATGTCGTCGACAGCATCTACGTCTCCCGGATCTCCGAGTCCGCGGTGACGGCCCTGTCCCTGGCCTTCCCCATCCAGAATCTGCTCATCGGCTGCGCCACCGGCGTGGGCGTGGGCGTCAACTCCCTGCTGTCGAAGTCCCTGGGCGAGCAGAACTACGAGCGGGCCAACCGGACCGCCGGCAACGGCTTCATGCTCTCCTGCGTTTTCGCCCTGGCCTTTCTGATCTTCGGCCTGTTCTTTGCCAAGCCCTTCTTCCATACCCAGTCCACCGTTGCCGAGACGGTCGACGGCGGCAGCGCATACCTGGCCATCGTCACCATCGGCTCCATCGGCGTGTTTGTGGAGATCCTCTTCGAGCGTCTGCTCCAGGCCACCGGCAACTCCTTCCAGTCCATGATCACCCAGGCCACCGGTGCCATCATCAACATCCTCCTGGACCCCGTGCTGATCTTCGGCTGGTTCGGCCTGCCCGCCATGGGTCTGGCCGGTGCCGCACTGGCCACCGTCATCGGCCAGTGGTGCGCCGCGTTCCTGGCCATGGGCCTGAACCTGAAGTACAACAGGGAGCTGAAGAACCTGGAGCGCCGCCACATCAAGCCCGACAGCTATGTCATCCGGATGATCATGAACGTGGGCGTTCCCTCCATCATCATGGTGGGCATCGGCTCCGTCATGAACTTCGGCATCAATCAGATCCTCCAGGGCTTCTCCGAGACGGCCACAGGCGTTTTCGGCATCTACTTCAAGCTCCAGTCCTTCTTCTTCATGCCGCTCTTCGGCATCAACAACGCGGTCATCTCCATCGTGGCCTTCAACTACGGTGCCCGGAAGCCCGAGCGCATGGTGGGCACCCTGAAGCTCGCCGCCGTCTCCGGCCTTTGCATCATGCTTGTGGGTCTGGCCGCCTTCCAGTTCCTGCCGGAGCTGCTGCTGGGCATCTTCGATCCCACGCCGGAGTTCATGGCCATGGGCATCCGGGCCCTGCGGACCATCTCCTGGTGCTTCCCCGTTGCCGCGGTGTGCATCATCCTGGGCTCCACCTTCCAGGCCCTGGGCACCGGCATCTACTCCACCATCGTCTCCATGGCCCGTCAGCTGATCGTGCTGCTGCCCGCAGCCTGGCTGCTGAGCCTGAGTGGCAATGTCAATCTGGTCTGGTGGGCCTGGCCCATCGCAGAGGGCATGGGCCTGAGCCTGACGGTCTTCTTCTTCCTGCGAAACTACCGCCAGCGAATCAAGCCCCTGTACGAGGAATAACAAAAAACCGGCACCCGCGAGGGTGCCGGTTTTGTCAGTCTTCGATTCGCTTGATCTGTGCGCCAAGGCCGGTGAGCTTCTCGATGATGCGCTCGTAGCCCCGCTCCACATAGTGGATGTTCTTGACCACGGTGGTGCCTTCGGCGGCCAGACCGGCGATGATCAGGGCCGCGCCGGCCCGGAGGTCCTTGGCGTGGACGGTGGTGCCCCGGAGCTTCCGGTCGCCCATGCCGGTGACATTGGCGGTCTTGCCGTCCACCTTGATCTTGGCTCCCATGTTCTCCAGCTCCGAGCAGTAGCCGAAGAACCGCGTCTCATAGACGGATTCCGTCAGGCGGCTGATGCCGGTTGCCAGGACCATGCACACGCAGATCTGGGCCTGCATGTCCGTGGGGAAGCCGGGGTAGGGCATGGTCTTGACGGTGATGCGCCGCAGGGGGTAGCTGGCCTGGACCCGGATGGCGTCATCGTACTCGGTGATCTTTGCGCCCATCTCCCGCAGACGGGTGGTGATGCACTCCATGTGCTTGGGGATGACGTTCTGGACCAGCACATTGCCGCCGGTGGCGACGGCGGCGGCCATATAGGTGCCCGCCTCGATCTGGTCGGGGATGACGGCGTAGGTGCCGCCCCGGAGCTGTTTGACGCCCCGGATCTTGACGGTGTCGGTGCCCGCGCCGGAGACATGGGCGCCCATGGTGTTCAGGAAGTTGGCCAGGTCCACGATGTGGGGCTCCTTGGCCGCGTTTTCGATGATGGTCTGGCCCTCAATGAGGCAGGCGGCCAGCATGATGTTGGCGGTGGCGCCCACGCTGACCACGTCCAGGCTGATCCGCTGGCCACGCAGGCCGTCGGGGCCGGGCTCCATGGCCACGTACTCCTCCGTCTCCTCCACATCCGCGCCCAGCAGGCCGAAGCCCTTGATGTGCTGGTCGATGGGACGGGCGGCGAAGGCGCAACCGCCGGGCAGGGCCACATGGCTGCGGCCGTAGCGGCCCAGCTGGGCACCCAGCAGGTAGTAGCTGGCGCGCATTTTCCGGACAAGCTCCGCGTTGGGCTCGCAGTAGGGCACGTCAGTGCAGTCGATCTCCACCACGCCGGGCTCAGCCCAACGGACGTCGGCACCCATGGAGCGCATGATGTCAAGCAATATCCGGACGTCGGAGATATCGGGGACATTTTCGATCCGGCACTTGCCGGGAACAAGCAGTGTTGCGGGCAGGATGGCGACCACGGCGTTCTTTGCGCCGGAGATGGTGACCTCGCCCTTCAGCGGATTGCCGCCGATGATTTCATATTTTGCCAAGGAAATCCTCTCCTTGCTGTAGATGATAGGGGGCATACAAGATTATATCATGGATTTCAGATTATGTAAAGTGTAATAATTCAGCGGCGCAGGCCCTTGGGATAGTGATTTTTCAGGACCTTTCCGTCGCCCTTGCCCCAGCCGATGGAGAGCC
>JAFQSI010000278.1 GCA_017409645.1 Oscillospiraceae bacterium
AGCTCCGCCAGCCGCTTATGGGCGGAGGCACCGAACTCCCGCATCACATGGGGCAGCAGCACCGCCATGGCGAGGCCGTGGGCCACGCCGTACAGACCGCCCAGGGTATGGCCGATGGCGTGGACATAGCCCACGCAGCCACGGGTGAAGGCACGGCCCGCATAGAAGGCGCCCCGCTGCATATTCTGCCGGGCTTCCAGGTTCTTGCCGTCCTCAAAGGCCACCAGGATGTTGTCGTGGATCAGCTTGACGGCTTCCCTGGCAAGCCGATTTTCCAGCTTGGTGTTGTAGGTCTTGTTGGTGTAGGCTTCCACTGCATGGGCCAGGGCGTCCATACCGGTGGTGGCGGTGGTGTGGGGCGGAAGTCCCACCGTCAGCTCCGGATCCAGCACCGCGTACTTCGGCGTCAGGAAGGGATCGTTGATGGCGGCCTTGCGGTGGGTTTTGGAATCGGTGATGACCGCCGCCACGGTGGTCTCGGAGCCGGTTCCTGCCGTTGTCGGCACAGCATAAAGATGCGGTACAGGCGTTAACACACGGAGGATACCCTGCATCTGGGACACTTTACGATTGGGATGGGCAGTCTTCGCACAGATGGCCTTTGCACAATCCATAGGCGAGCCGCCTCCAAAAGCAACCACCGTTTTGCAGCTGTTTTGCCGATAAATCTCGAATCCCTTCTCAACATCGTCCGATGTCGGATTTGGGCCGATGTCACTGAAGCAGACATAATGGATTCCTTGCTCGTCCATAGATTTCAGCATATTTTCGGGCAGTCCCAGATTCATTAACGTTCTATCTGTGACAACCAGCACATGGTCATCTTTCTTTTCCTTCAGGAATGCACCCAGCTCCTTGATCTTGCCGGGTCCTTCCAGATATTTGGGCATCCGATAGCCCATAAAGTAGTTGCCGATTTTCAGCACGCTCTGAAAGGTGCGGCACCATAATACTTCCAGTTGGTAAGGCATTTCCATAGCAATTCTCCTTTCAGCCACCAACCACGGGGGACATTAGCACCACCGTATCGCCGTCTGTTAATTTGCTCCGTTTGTTCGCGCTGTTTCCATTTACCCGCTGTGCCCAGCTTTGGCAGCTGCCGCCCCGTCAGGGGGTGGCCCTGGAGATAGGCGAACCACTTTTTGCACCAGGCGGTGGTTTTCTCCTTGTCGTACACCGGGACGGTTTTGGTTCCCGTGACGGTGATGGCTTTCAGATTTTTCCAGCCCAGCACCGCGCCCAGTCCCGTGCGGCCTGCGGAGCGTTCATCGGAGACGATGGAGGCGTACTTCACCAGATGTTCACCGGCGGGGCCGATACAGAGCCTGCCCAGCTTCTTTTTCCCGGTCAGCTCCGAGAGCTTTTCCTGGCAGTCACGGGTCTTTGTGCCCCAGAGGTCGGCGGCATCGTGGAAGGTGAACTGCTCATCGTGGATCTGAAGCCATCTGCGGTCACGGCATCTGCCCTTCAGGATCAGAGCGTCGTAACCGGCCTTCTTCAGGTGGAAGCCGAAGCTGCCGCCGCAGTTGGAGGAGGCCAGGAGCCCCGTCTGGGGGGACAGGGCGGAGATGTTGAACCGGGCGGAGCTGGGGGCTCCGGTGCCGGTCAGGGGGCCGGTGGAGATCACCACCCAGTTCTCCTCGCTATAGGCTGTTTCCTTGCCCGTCAGGTGGTCGCAGAGGATCCGGGCCGCCATGATCTTGCCGCCCAGGTACAGCTCCCGCTGCTCGTCGTTCCAGGGGTACTCAGTCACAGTCTCGCTGGTCAGGTCTACCAGCATGACCTTTCCCATGTAGCCTGCGTATTTGGATCTCATAGGGATCGCCTCCTTTTCTTTATTATAGCATGGACATATGTGTGTGGTAAATAGACAAAACGCCCGCAGAGACAAAAAATGAACTGCTCCCCGTCAAGTGGACAGTGAAATAAAACAAAATATTTTTGTACTTCCGATGACTCGGTTTGGGTTGCCGGAAGTTTTTTATGCAGCCAGCAGATAGTTCTGGTGTTTCTCCATTGGCGTCAGGACGCCCAGATTGCGCTGTACACGGCGGTTGTTGTAGTAGGTGATATAATCCTCGATCATTGTGACAAGCTTCTCGCGGCTGGTGAAGCGTCTGCCATAATAGCGTTCACGCTTCAGGATACCCCAG
>JAFQSI010000279.1 GCA_017409645.1 Oscillospiraceae bacterium
CCCTGTTCAACGCCATCGGCGCCAGCCTGACCGTCGCCATCGTGGTGGCTGTCGCGGGTGCGGCCCTGTTCCTGGTGGGCAAAAAGTCCGGCAAAAAGCTGGCACTGGTCATCGGCATCATCGCCGCCATCCTGGGCGTGTTGGCCGTCATTACCAATCTTGGTGCGAGCTTCCCCTTCCTGACCGTCGGTATCCCCGCCATCCCCAGCCTGTACTTCGACTGGTTCGGCGGCTGCATCCAGGCGTTCATCTTCTGCACCCTGACCACCCTCTTCATCAAACAGGCCGCCGACGGTTAACGGGAAGCGATGATTCAATCGGCAAGAGCGGATGCCGAGAGATTTTGATCCAAATCAACGTTTGGAAAACGTAGGAATACTGGATGTATTTCAAGTTTTCCAGACGGAAGGGTTGGGTCAAAAGATCCGGTAGCCGCCGAAGACGATTGGATCAGCGATTCCCGACGCACAGGCCATTTGAATAATTCCGTACTATATTTTTAGGAGGCAAAATTTATGGATTTCACTATTTTGGCTAAAGGTATCACCCTGGCTGGCTGCGCCATCGGCGCTGGTCTGGCTCTGATCGCCGGTATCGGCCCTGGCATCGGCGAAGGTAACTGCGCCGCCGCCGCCTGTGAGGCCGTCGGCCGTCAGCCCGAGTGCAAGAGCGACGTCACCAGCACCATGATCCTGGGCATCGCACTGTCCGAGACCACCGGTATCTACGGCTTCGTCACCGGCCTGCTGCTGATCTTCGCCGCTCCCGGTATGTTCATGAACTACCTGGGCTAACTTCCAGAAATTCAAAAATAACCGGAAGGAGGCCAATCAATGGACGCAATTTACCAGTCCTTGGTGGCAGTCAATCCCGTAACCCTGATCGCTCAGATCTGCAATCTGTTCCTGCAGCTGTTCGTGGTCAAGAAATTCTTCCTGAACAAGATCCTTGCCATCCTTGACGCACGCCGCGAGGCCGCCGACAAGGAGATCGTGGACGCAAAGAACGCCCGTGAGGAGGCCATGAACATCAAGGCCACCTACGAGGAGAACATGCGCCAGGCCAAGGCCGAGGCAAACGCTCTGCTGCAGCACGCACAGAAGACCGCCTCCGCCCGCTCCGAGGAGATCATCAGCCAGGCCCAGGCCCAGGCTGTCCAGATCAAGGAGAAGGCCGCTGCGGACATCGCCCAGGAGAAGAAGAAGGCCATCAATGACGCCAAGGACGAGATCTCCGGCATCTCCATGGCCATCGCCGAGAAGGTCGTGGAGCGTCAGCTCAACGCCGCCGACCAGCAGAAGCTCATCGATCAGTTCATCAACGATCTGGGTGATGCCCTATGACAGATGTTGCCACCACTTATGGCCAGGCGCTCTATGACCTGGCCCGGGACGAGGGATTGTCCCAGTCTCTGCTCGCCGAGCTGACTGCGCTGAGCCAGAGCCTTCAGGACGAGCCGGGCTTCGCCCAGCTCCTCTCCGCTCCCAATATCCCCAAGGAGGAGCGCGTCCGCATCCTGGACGACAGCTTCCGGGGAAAGCTGCATCCTTATGTGCTGAATTTCCTGAAGATCCTGACGGAGAAGGGATATATGAGGCACTTCACCGGCTGCTGCAAGGTCTACAAGCAGCAGTACAATCTCGACAACGGCATCGTGCCGGTGACTGCGTACACCGCCGTGCCGCTGACCGAGGAGCTGCGCCGGAAGCTCACCGCGAAGCTCTCCACCGTGACCGGCAAGACCATCGAGCTTGATTGCCGGATCGATCCGGAAACCCTGGGCGGTGTTCGGCTGGACTTCGACGGCAAGCAGGTGGACGGTACCGTCCGCCGCCGCCTGGAGGACATCCGGGGCATCCTGAAAAACACCGTACTCTGATGAGAAAGCAGGTACACTATGGAATTAAGACCTGAAGAGATTACGAAGATCATTCGTAGTCAGATCAAGAATTATGAAGCCAAGCTCCAGTCCAGCGAGACCGGCGTCGTCATCGTCGCCGGTGACGGCATCGCCACCGTTTCCGGCCTGACCAAGTGCATGGCCAACGAGCTGGTGGAGTTCCCCAACGGCGAATTCGGCATGGCCCAGAACCTGAACGAGGAGACTGTCTCCGTCGTCATCCTGGGCAGCGACTCCGGCATCAAGGAGGGCGACATCGTCAAGCGCACCGGCCGCGTTGTCTCCGTCCCCGTGGGCGAGAAGCTCATCGGCCGCGTCGTCAACGCCCTGGGCCAGCCCATCGACGGCAAGGGCACCATCGAGAACGAGGGCTACCGCCCCATCGAAATGCCCGCTCCCGGCATCATCGACCGCGAGCCCGTCAACAAGCCCCTGCAGACCGGTATCAAGGCCATCGACTCCATGATCCCCATCGGCCGCGGCCAGCGTGAGCTGATCATCGGCGACCGCCAGACCGGTAAGACCACCATCGCCACCGATACCATCCTGAACCAGAAGGGTCAGGGAGTCATCTGCATCTACGTGGCCATCGGCCAGAAGCGCTCCACCGTCGCCCAGATCGTGGAGAACCTGACCATCGGCGGCGCCATGGACTACACCATCGTCGTCTCCGCCACCGCCTCCGAGCTGGCTCCCATGCAGTACATCGCCCCCTACACCGGCTGCACCATGGGCGAGCATTTCATGAACCAGGGCAAGGACGTGCTGGTCATCTACGACGATCTTTCCAAGCACGCCGTGGCCTACCGTGCCATCTCCCTGCTGATCCGCCGTCCCCCCGGACGTGAGGCTTATCCCGGCGACGTCTTCTACCTCCACTCCAGACTCCTGGAGCGTGCGGCCCACCTGTCCCCCGAGAAGGGCGGCGGCTCCCTGACCGCTCTGCCCATCATCGAGACCCAGGCCGGCGACGTCTCCGCCTATATCCCCACCAACGTCATCTCCATCACCGACGGCCAGATCTTCCTGGAGACCGAGCTGTTCAACGCCGGCATCATGCCCGCCGTCAACCCCGGTATCTCCGTTTCCCGAGTCGGCGGCTCCGCCCAGATCAAGGCCATGAAGAAGGTCTCCGGCTCCCTGAAGCTGCTGTACTCCCAGTACCGCGAGCTGCAGTCCTTCGCCCAGTTCGGCTCCGACCTGGACGCCGACACCAAGTCCCGTCTGGCTCTGGGTGAGCGCATCGTGGCCGTGCTGAAGCAGCGCAACAATGCGCCCGTCGACGTGGCCCATCAGGTGTGCATCATCTACGCCGTCACCAACGGCTACCTGAACACCATCGCCGTGGCGGATATCCCCGAGTTCGAGCGCCAGCTGTTCGAGTACATGGATGCCCAGGGCTATGATGCGCTGAACGCCATCCGCTCCACCGGCAAGCTGGAGCCTGACACCGAGAACGCCATCAAGGCCGCTCTGACCGAGCTGGTTTCCAAATTCGTTTCGGCAAACTAAATCGGAAAGGAGTGTGAGCCATGGCCGGCGTTTCCACCAAGGATATCAAAAACCGGATCCGAAGCATGGAGTCCACCAAGCAGATCACCAAGGCAATGGAAATGGTCGCTGCCTCCAAGCTGCGCCAGGCCCAGAACCGGATCACCGCTTCCCGACCCTACTTTGAGATCCTCTCCAATACCATTTCGGACATCGTGGCGA
>JAFQSI010000280.1 GCA_017409645.1 Oscillospiraceae bacterium
CTGCTGTCCAACCCCAAGTCCCTGCTGCTGGGCGCTGCTGCCCAGATGGGCGTGTTCATCGCCTTCTTCGGCGGCGTGCTGCTGGGCTTCACCGGCCCCGAGGCTGCCTCCATCGGCATCATCGGCGGCGCGGACGGCCCCACCGCCATCTTCCTGACCACCAAGCTGGCTCCCCATCTGCTGGGTGCCATCGCGGTCGCTGCCTACTCCTACATGGCGCTGATCCCCCTGATCCAGCCCCCCATCATGAACCTGCTGACCACCCCCGAGCAGCGCAAGATCAAGATGGTCCAGACCCGTGCCGTCTCCAAGGCTGAGAAGATCATCTTCCCCATCCTGGTCACCATCTTCGTGGCCCTGCTGCTGCCCGACACCGCTGCCCTGATCGGCTGCCTGATGTTCGGCAACCTGGCCAAGGAGACCGGCCTGACCGACCGTCTGTCCGACACCATGCAGAATGCCCTGATGAACATCGTCACTATCCTGCTGTCCCTGTCCGTCGGCGCCACCATGGTCGGCTCCACCTTCCTGACCGCCTCCACCCTGAAGATCGTCCTGCTGGGCGTCGTCGCCTTCGGCATCTCCACCGCCGGCGGTCTGCTGGGCGGCCAGGTCATGTGCAAGCTGACCGGCGGCAAGGTCAACCCCCTCATCGGCTCCGCCGGTGTCTCCGCCGTTCCCATGGCTGCCCGTGTTGCCAACATGGTGGGCCAGAAGAACAACCCCAGTAACTTCCTGCTGATGCATGCCATGGGCCCCAACGTGGCCGGCGTCATCGGCTCCGCCATCGCCGCAGGCTTCCTGCTGAGCGTGTTCGGTTAAAAAGCACAACGGCCCGCCGCAAGGCGGGTCGTTATGCATTTTTCAGCCACTCGTGGAAGCGGGAAGACTGCAAAGCAGGCTTCCTGCTGAAGCCGCTTCGGTTAAAAAGCACAACGGCCCGCCGCAAGGCGGGTCGTTATGCATTTTCAGCCACTCGTGTATCAGGCTCTTGACAATGAAAAAGGCCCGGGGCTGATGACCAGTCAGCTCCGGGCCTTTTCCGAAAAGAAAAGAGAGGTAAGAAAATGAAAGGGGATCGAAGGTATGGGGAAGGTGGGATCGGGCCCACCGTTTGTTTCTATGTACATAATAGCCGAAAAGGTTTTAAAAATCAAGTGCCGATTTATTAAATATGTATGAAGCGGTGCCGAAACAATTGTGGCGGTTTTGTGAATTTTTCCGAATAGCCTTGACTTTTCCGGGAAAAGGTTTATGATGAAGGCACAGAGAATTAGCACTCTAGCACAGAGAGTGCTAAAATGACGATTCCTGCTGAAAGGAGTATGCATATGAACTTCAATACCTACACCCAGAAATCCATCGAGGCCGTCCAGCTTGCCCAGTCCATCGCCCGGACCCGCCGCAATCCGCAGCTGGAGCAGCTGCACCTGCTGTCGGCCCTGCTGACCCAGGAGGGCGGCCTGACGCCCCAGCTGCTGAAAAAGATGGGCGTCGTCACCGAGAGCCTGACCGCCGCCGTGGATCAGGAGCTTTCCAAGCTTCCCGCCGTCTCCGGCGGTTCGGAGCAGGTGTACCTGTCCCCAGCCCTGGACGAGAGCTTCACCGCCGCGGAAAATCAGGCCGCGGCCATGCACGACGACTATACTTCCGTGGAGCATCTGTTCCTGGGCCTGCTGGAGACGGCCCGGGGCATCACCAAATCTTTGCTCGACACCTACCGCATCACCAGGGAGGATGCCCTGAAGGCCCTCCAGGCCGTCCGGGGCAGCCAGCGGGTCACCACCGACAACCCTGAGGGCACCTACGAGGCCCTGGGCAAATACGGCACCGACCTGGTCCGCCGGGCCCGGGAGCAGAAAATGGACCCGGTCATCGGCCGGGACGAGGAGATCCGCAACGTCATCCGGATCCTGTCGAGAAAGACCAAG
>JAFQSI010000281.1 GCA_017409645.1 Oscillospiraceae bacterium
ATCGGCTGGAAGATCAGCGCCATCTGCCTGCTGCTCCTGGGCATCACCGCCCCCATCTATTACGCCAAACGCAAAAAAGGCCGCTTCGAGCGGTAAATCGAGCGCCCGGAACGATTTTGTTCCGGGCGCTGTAACATTTCCGCAAAAACCGTGTCTTTAAGGGTGAAAGGAGGAATGACCATGACGGATGAAGAGATCATCGCGCTGTATTTCGCCCGAAACGAAGATGCCATCGCCGCCACCCAGCGCAAATACGACGGCTACTGCCGGAGTCTGATCGGGCGGCTGCTGTCGAATCCGCGGGATGTGGAGGAGACGGTCAGCGACCTGTGGCTGAAGGCCTGGATGTCCATCCCGCCCAACCGGCCGGAGCGTCTGGGGCTGTATCTGGCCCGGATCGGGCGGAACCTGGCCTGCAACCGGCTCCGGGAGAATTCCGCCGCCCGGCGGGGCGATGGGGCCGACGCCCTCCTCGACGAGCTGAGCGAGGTCCTGGGCGGCGTCAGCACCGAGGAGGTGGTGGACGCAAAGGAGCTGCAGCGGGCCGTGAACGGCTTCCTGCGGCGTCTCCCGGAGCGGGAGTGCAGCATCTTCGTGCGCCGGTGCTTCTGGGCCGAATCCGCCGCTGAGATCGCCCGGCGGTACCGGATGCGGGAAAATACCGTCACCGTCACACTGCACCGGACCCGGAAAAAGCTCCGGGAATACTTAATCAAGGAGGGTTATCTATGAACGAATACGACCTGTTTGACGCCTTCGGAGGCGTCGACGACGCGCTGCTGGAGCGGTCCGAGCGAAAGCCCGTCCGCAGGCTGCCCCTGAGAAAGGCCCTGATCGCCGCCGCGGCGGTGATGGCGCTGGCGGTGACTGTATTCGCTGCACCCTTGATCGCGGAGTTGCTGTTTCACACGGACTATGAAAAAACCTTTGTAGGCTTTGTATCCGAGAATGCTGACGGAAAGATCGTGGTGTACGCAGATACCTACCGCATTGACTTTACACTGGAAAACCCTGACGCTGTTCCCGTCCATTTCGAGAGCTTTAACATCCCAACCTACTTCGAGCAGAACGGATGGTATCAGGATTATGGCTACGACCTGACTGAAAATCGACGTTATCCCTGCATGGAGTATATGTGGCTTCCGTCGAAATATAGTAATAGCTGGTGCATTTTCTCCCAGTCGGTATTTGTACAGCCCCCCTATGATGCGTCCGCTCCGCTCGGTACTGGCCAGTTCTTTCTCCCCATCCCGCCGGATTACGAACTGTTCGAGGAAACACTTCTGATCCTTGACCGAGAGATCACCAGCTACCGAGTTGATTACGATGCTAACTTTGGAGAACGCTACCTATTCTGGACAGATGGACAGTATGCCTACCAGCTTAATACCACAACGGACATCACCGAGGACGTAATCGGCAAAATCATCGAATCCATAGAAAGTGTCAACGACAACAGTAGCTATCTCAAGACCGGAACTCATATGATTCCAGCTCAATTGATCCCTTCATGCATCCCATAACACCATAATACGAAAAACGCCCCGGTTCCGAATGGAACCGGGGCAGCTTTTGCAGCTTAATACTCGTAATCAGCGCAATAGCGCTTGTCGAGCAGGTGGAAGAACTTCGCCTTGGCCTCCTCGTGGAGGGGGTGGGTGGCGTAGGCGGCCAGAGCCTCCCGGCTCTCGAACTCGGAGTACAGGGCGTAGTCCATGCCGCCCTGGTAAGCCTGGCAGATCTCCAGCCAGTTCAGGCCCTCGATCTTGCCCACCAGGGGCTCCAGGGCGTCGGCCACGATCTGGACGGCCTCCTCCTTGTTGACGCCTTCCTTGAAGGTGTACAGAACGATATGCTTGACCATAATTATCTCTCCTCTAGATTACAGAAAGTCTCGTACTTGGCCCCCTCTCTGAGGGGGCTGTCGGCTTGCCGACTGGGGGCGTGCCGCTGCATCATCCTCGGACACTCCCTCCACCGCTTCGCGGTCCCCCTCCCTCTGAGAGGGAGGCAAGAGAAATAACCAAAAATACCGGAGCCGGAAACCGGCCCCGGTATATGGGATTCAATTACTCGGCGTCAGCCTCGTCCTCCAGCAGGGCGCGGATGGACAGGGAGATGCGCTTGTTCTCGGCATCGACGTCGGTGATCTTGACCTTGACGTCCTGACCCTCGGACAGAACATCCTCGGGCTTGTTGATGCGGCGCTCGGCGATCTGGCTGATGTGGATCAGGCCGTCGACACCGGGCAGGATCTCGGCGAAGGCGCCGAAGGTCATCAGCTTCACGACCTTGGCATCGACGACGTCGCCGATCTGGTAGTTGGTCATGAACTGGTTCCAGGGGTTCATCTCAGCGGTCTTGTAGCCCAGAGAGATCTTGTGCTTGACGGGGTCGAAGGAGATGACGTAAACGTCGATCTCGTCGCCCACCTTGACCACATCGGCGGGAGTCTTGATGCGGTTCCAGGACAGCTCGGAGACATGGACCATGCCATCGACGCCGCCGATATCGACGAAAGCACCGTAGGAGGTCAGGCTCTTGACCACGCCGTGGTACTTGGAGCCTTCCTGGATCTCGGCCCAGATCTTCTCCTGAGCAGCCTTGCGCTCCTCAGCGTTGACGGCCCGGATGGAGCCGATGACGCGGCGGCGGGCGCGGTTGACCTCAGTGATCTTCAGCTTGACAGTCTTGCCGACCATGCCGGTCATGTCGCCGCCCTTGGCGATGCCGGACTGGGAAGCGGGGATGAAGACGCGGATGCCCTTGACGGAAGCGACCAGGCCGCCCTTGTTCTCCTCGGTGATGTTGCCCTCGACAGTGGTCTTCTCCTCAGCGTAGGCAGCCATCTCGTCCCAGATCTTCATGCCGTCCAGCTTCTTCTTGGACAGCTGAACAGTGCCCTCCTGATCGTTGACGCGAACGACGAAGACCTCGATCTCCTGACCCACGGACAGGATGTCCTCGGGCTTGACGGTGGGATCGGCGCTGACCTCGTCATAGGGGATGTAGCCGGCGTGCTTGGTGCCCAGATCGACGGAAATCTCGGTGTTGCCGATACCGGTGACGACACCGGTGACCTTATCTCCTGTATTCAAAGTCTTGATGGACTGCTCGAGCAGTGCCTCGAAGCTCTCCTCCTGAACAGCCTCAACATTGGTAATTTCATTCATAGTCTTGTTGACCTCCTTTATAATCCACGCCGGCGTGGAAGCGCCAGCCGTGATTCCAACAGCAGTGACACCGCGGAAATCTTCGGCGTTCAACTCGTCAGCATTGTCCACCAAAAAAACTTTTCCGCAATGCTCCCGGCAGATCATGGCGAGGCGTCCTGTGTTGGAACTCTTTGCGTCTCCTACGACTACCATGGCCTGACATTCATAGCTCAGCTTTGCTGCCTCACTCTGCCGGAATTCAGTTGCTTTGCATATTGTATCAAAGATTTTCAAATTAGTAAACAGTTTTTTTGCAATTTCACCGCACATTTTCCACAAAAATTCAGTGGAGGTTGTTTGGCAAACCATACAAATGGGGGTATCGGGGCTTACTTCGCCGGATCTCGCCCAGTTTTCAAGCTCCTCAGGGCTTTCGAAGATGCGGCAGTCGCTGCACCAGCCGGCGATGGCAGTGACCTCCGGGTGGGTCCGGGTGCCGATGATGACGGGCAGCCGCCCCTCCTCCTCGGCCTTCTGGACGATGCCGTGGATCCGCTTGACGAAGGGACAGGTGGCGTCGATGATCTCCACGCCCATATTTTCCAGCCGCTGCTGGACAGCGCGGGACACGCCGTGGGAGCGGATGATGACGGTGCTGCCGGGGGAAGCCTCCTCAGGCTCTTTGATCACGCTGACGCCCATCTCCTCGAACCGGCCCACCTGATGGCGGTTGTGGATGATGGGACCCAGGGTGGATACGGTCTTTCCGCTCTTGGCGGCCTGCTCCACCAGCTCCACGGCCCGGCTGACGCCGAAGCAGAAGCCCGCATTCTTGGCGATCGTCACGCTCATACCTTACACTTCTCCCTTACGATGCTGCCCATGTGGGCGATGACCTGCTCGATGGTCATGTCCGAGGTGTCCACCAGGATGTGGCTCTTCGTCTGCTTCAGGGGGGCCACGGCGCGGGTCATGTCAGCATGATCCCGGTCGTTGACCTCCTTGAGGACCTTCTCAAAGGAATCCTTGCTGCCCTTGGCTTGCAGCTCATCAAAGCGGCGCCTGGCCCGGACCTCGGGGGAGGCGGTCAGGAAGAATTTGACATCGGCCCTGGGCAGGACCACGGAGCCGATATCCCGGCCGTCCATGATGACGTTGTGCTTCTTCGCCACGTCCCGCTGCATATCCAGCAGCCGCTCCCGGACAAGCGCATGGGCGGAAACGGTGGAGGCGATCCTGGAGATCTCCGGCGTGCGGATCTCCTCGGAGACGTCGATCTCATTGAGGAACATGTGCTGGGAGCCGTCCTCGTCGTCCCATTCGATCTCAATGACACACTCGTCGATGTACTTGGTGATGCCGTCGATGTCCTTCGGGCCGATGCCGATCAGGTTGAAGAAATAGCCCAGGGTCCGGTAGATGGCCCCGGTGTCCACATAATGGAAGCCCAGCTCCTTCGCCAGTGCCTTGGCGATGGTGCTTTTGCCCGCACCGGCGGGGCCGTCGATGGCGACAGAATAGAATTTACCCATGTTGTCCTCTCCTTTATTCTTTGCTCTGACGCATCTTCGTCAGGGCGGAAGTTTCCAGCTCCACGACCTCAGAAACGGTCAGGTTCAGCTTTCGGCCCACCTCGGCGGCGGTCTGGGGGGCCTTGCCGTCCAGGCCGTAGCGCATGGAGACGACCTTGCTCTCCAGCTCGGAGATGCCGGACATCAGGCTGTCCACCCGCTCCCGGGTCTGGTAGTAGGCGGTGTCCTCCACCGCCTGGGCGTCCTCGGGGGATTCCTCCTCGGGCTCCCTGGTTTCGTGGGCCCTGCCCACGAGACGGGCATTGTCCAGGAATTTGCGGACCGTCTCGACCTCGGAGACCGTCATGTGCATGGCCTCTGCGACCTCATCCAGGGTGGGATTCCGGCCCAGCTCGCTCAGGAGCCGCTCGTCCACCATCCGGTAGTCCTCCACGGCCTGACGCATCTTCTGGCCCAGACCGGAGGCTCTGGCCTGACGCAGGATGGCCTGGGCCATATACTGGCGGATCCACCAGTCCCGGCAGTCCTCAAAATTCCCGCCGGCAAAGCCGACGGTCCCCTGCCACAGGCCCAGGCTGCCCTCCTGGATCAGATCCAGCAGCAGCACGCCGTAGCCGGTGTATTCCCCTGCCAGCTCCACCACGCGGCTCAGACAGAGGTTCACGATCCGGGTCCGCAGGCCCTCGTCGCTGCGGTCCTTCGCCAGCTGCTCCGACAGCAGCCGCAGGTCCCCCTGAACGGGGATGGCAGCCAGCTCCTCCAGATACAGCCGCAGGGGGTCATTTTCCTCCAGGCCGGACAGCAGCTTTCCATCCCGGACCAGCTGCTGCTCCTCCCGCAGGCGTCGGGCCGCCTCGCCGGTGGCGCCGCCGCGGGGCAGGTCGCTCAGATCGATGGCAACGGATGCATCCTCCAGATCCAGAAAGGTCTCCTCCAGGGCATCATCATCCTCGCCCTCGAAAAAGGTCAGAAGCTGCGCAGCGGAGATGCTGCTGTCATAGAAATCCTCCAGAAACGACTCCCAGGGAGTCAGCTCGAAGGTGATCTCATTCTTGTTCATTCCAAAAAATCCTCCAATCCCAGGCCTGCGCCCATTTTCTGGAGCCTGTCCATGGCCTGGCGCTCGATCTGCCGGACCCGCTCCCGGGAGATGCCCAGGCTGCGCCCGATCTCCTCGAGACTGTGACAGACGCCGTCCTCCATGCCGAAATGCAGCTGCAGGATGGTCCGCTGGCGTTCGTTCAGCTCCATCATCATGCCGTCGAGCAGGTCCTTCAGCTCCCGGCGGATCAGCTCCGCCTGGGGCTGCAGATCCTCAGAGGGCAGCAGCGTGCCGACGGTGTCCTCTCCCTTCTCCCCCACAGGGATGTCCAGGGAGCTGACCTCGGGGATCAGGGCCAGAAGCTCCTCCACCTTTTCCCGGGAAAAGCCGGTCTGCTCCGCCAGCTCCCGGGCCGTCGGGTCCCGACCCAGCTCTGCGCGCAGCTCCGCCCGGGCAGCCTCCAGCTTTCGCATCCGCTCGGCGGTGTAGGCTGGGACGCGGATCACGCCGCTGTGGTCGTTCAGACTCATGCCAATCCGCTGGCGGATCCACTTGGTGGCGTAGGTGGAAAAGCGGAAATCCAGGGTATAGTCAAATTTTTTCGCCGCAGTGATCAGGCCGAGGGAGCCCTCCTGGATCAGGTCCAGCAGCGGCACGCCCTGGCCCGCATATTCCCTGGCCACGGACACCACCAGCCGCAGATTGGCGCTGACCATGGCACGGATGGCGTCCTCATCCCCGGCGGCACAGCGCCGGGCCAGCTCCCGCTCCTGCTGGGCCGTCAGCAGCGGGTAGCGCCGGATCTCGGACATGTACTGACGCACATCCTCCTCACCGGTACTCAAAACATCCGTTTCCGGAAGCTCGATTGTCATCCGCGATATCCCCCGCTTTCTTTCTTGCGGTTGCGCAGGGCCAGCAGATCCGCATCGGAAGAGACGCTGCGCTTGCGGCTCCGGGCGTGGATGATGTCCACATAGTCCCGGAAGGCCTGTTCGTTGATGGGGCCGGACTGTCCCTGAGCGATCATGGCGATGTGGGAGGCCTGGTCCGTATCCAGGTCCTCCAGGGAGGCCACACTGACCCCCAGACCGCTTTTGTGCCGGAACTGAAGCTGGGTATAGACGTTAGCGAACAGGGGCACCGAGAATTCCTCGGGCTTCAGCTCCCCTGCCAGATCCAGCAGCGCCGGCTCCCGCAGGGCCATGGCGATGAGCCCCTCCTCCGCACGGGCGGATTTGACGTCATCGTAGCGGATGGTGCGGCTCTTGGGCTGCAGATTCCGGGCAGGCGACAGGTCGATCTTCTCCTGGGCCCGTTTCTCCCGGCGCATGCGGTTTTTGAAGGCCTTGTTTACCTCCATCTGCATGGCCTCAAAGCTGATCTTGCCCTCCTCGGCCACCCGGTGGCCGTAGACCTCC
>JAFQSI010000282.1 GCA_017409645.1 Oscillospiraceae bacterium
AAGCGCTATCCGCTGACCCAGGTGAAGCTCCTGCCAGTCCGGGTCCAGGGCGCCGAGGCTCCCGCCGAGATCGCCGGAGCCATTTACTATGCCAACCAGCACCAGCTTGCGGATCTGCTGATCGTGGGCCGCGGCGGCGGCTCCATTGAGGACCTTTGGGCCTTCAACGATGAAATGGTGGCCCGGTCCATCTTTGATTCGAAGATCCCCGTCATCTCCGCCGTGGGCCATGAGCCGGATGTGACCATCTCCGATTTCGTGGCGGACCTCCGGGCGGCGACCCCCAGCAATGCCGCGGAGCTGGCCGTGCCGGATCAGGACGCCCTGCGGCAGACTCTGGATGACATGCAGAACGCCATGGCGGTCGCCATGCAGACCCGCATCAAGCAGGCAGGGGAGAGGCTGGGGAGTCTGGCGGGCCGTCCCGTGCTGAAAAGTCCCCTGGCCGCCTTCGAGAGCCGCCGGAAGGCCCTGGAGCTGCTGGAAAAGCGGCTGCTCTCCGCCCAGAGCGGCAATCTGGCAAAGCAGCGCCAGCGCTTCGTGGCTCAGGTCAGCAAGCTCGACGCCATGAGCCCCCTGAAGGTCCTGACCCGGGGCTACGCCCTGGTGGCGAAGGAGGACGGACAGCTGGTCCGCAGCGTCCGGGATGTGAAGCCCAAGGAACCCATCGCCGTCCGGGTCAGCGACGGCACCATCGTGGCATCCGTGATTGGAGGGAAATCCAATGAATGAAAAGAACGCGACCTTTGAACAGAATATGGCCCGCTTAGAGCAGATCGTCCGCTCCCTGGAGCGGGGCGACGCGCCCCTGGAGGAGAGCCTGAAGCTCTTCGAGGAGGGCACCGGGCTGGTCCGCTCCTGCGGAAGCTTGCTGGACCAGGCGGAATTACAGGTGAAAAAAGTCATGGTGGGCCCCGGCGGCGCACCGGTGGAAGGAGAATTTACCGATGAAG
Organism: Oscillospiraceae bacterium; assembly: GCA_017409645.1. GTDB lineage: Bacteria > Bacillota > Clostridia > Oscillospirales > Oscillospiraceae > Faecousia. The sequence goes on from JAFQSI010000282.1 coordinate 954, forward strand.
AATGAGCTGCAGACCTATGTCAGCCACATTGAGAAGTATCTCGACGGCTGCTTTGATTTCTACGAATTTGAGCCCCAGACCGTGCTGTTCGACTCCATGCGCTACTCCCTGCTGGCCGGCGGCAAGCGGCTGCGGCCCGTGTTCGTCTTCGATTTCTGCCGGATGGCCGGCGGCTGCTGGCCTGACGCCACCCCCTTCGCGGCCGCGGTGGAGATGATCCATACTTACTCCCTGATCCATGACGACCTGCCCAGCATGGACAACGACGATCTCCGCCGGGGCAGACCCACCAACCACAAGGTCTATGGCGAGGCCATGGCGATCCTGGCCGGCGACGCCATGCTGACCTCCGCCTTCGGCCACATCGCCGATGCTCCCGCCCTTTCCGCAGAGTCCAAGCTCCGGGCCGTCAGCTATTTGAGCCGCTGCGCCGCGGAAACGGGCATGGTGGGCGGTCAGGTGCTGGACATTCTGGCTGAGCAGCGCGAATGTACCGAGCAGGAGATCCTGAACATCCAGAGCCGCAAGACCGGCGCGCTGATCAAGGCCGCCTGCGTCCTGGGCGTCATGGCCGCAAACGGCACCGCCCAGCAGGAGTTCGCCGCCATGGAATTTGCGGACCATCTGGGTCTGGCCTTCCAGATCCGGGACGACATGCTCGACGTCATCGGCGACGCCGAAAAGCTGGGCAAGGCCACCGGCATGGATGGACAGAAGAATACCTTCGTCCGGCTCTACGGCCTTCAAAAGTGCGAGGAGCTGGTGAAGGAGCACACCGAGGCCGCCATCGATGCCCTGGATGTGTTCGCAGACAGCGAATTCATGCGGGAGCTGGCAATGAGCCTGGTGGGCAGAGAAATGTAAAATAGATAAAGCCTCCCCTGTTTGGCGGTAGCCAAATGGGGGAGGTGGACGAACGGAGTGAGGTCGGAGGGGGACTATGCTTTGAGAGCCCCCTCAGTCGCTTCACGACAGCTCCCCCATCCCTTGCGGGACAGGGGAGCTTTTTTATGCAACAGAGTAGAGCCGGATGTGATCCAGGTCGTCGATGTGGACGATCCGGTCGAAGGTCGCACTGACCAGATATGTTTCAAAGGACACCGCTGCCACATCCTCCAGATGCTCCAGCACGAGCGCAGTATTGCCAAAAAGCGTCGGCAAACCCATCTCGTCCCAGATGATATAGCATTCCTTAGCCAGGAAATCCTCCGGTATGGCCTCGACCTCGGTCCAGGTGTTCTCGGATGCGGCAATGTTCACCACCGCCTCCGCCGCCTCCTGATTTATGGCCAGAGCCACGGTGCAGCTGCCCCGTAGAGCTGTCAGGCATTCCTGCAGCATGGTGTTTTTCTTCCAGGCCTGGGCCTGGATAAATGCCTGGTTTTTGTGCTTTTTCTCTTCCATCCGTCTCTTGAGATAGTCAAGCATCCTGTTCCCGCCTTTCCTTGATAAGCTCGATGCCCCGGTCCAGGGCTGTCAGGATCTCATCCGTGGTCCTGTCCTCGCTGTCGAAATAGCTGTAAACGGACGCCTGGTCCGGCTCCTGAAGGATATCCAGGATCTGTAAGGACACGAAGCGATATGGGGCATATTCGCCCCGGCTGACGATCAGCTCCGCCAGATGGGTGCGGGTTTCCCAGATGATCCGCAGACCGCCCGGATCATCCCGAAGGACCTCGGGGGAGAGGGGGATCCGGAGCGCCCATTCCCGGACGGTCCGCAGAGTCGATTCAAAAAGCTGGTCCATGGGGACACCTCCCGTGGTTTTTGTACGATTATAGCACATTTCGGTTGCAAGCGCAACCTCCCTCTGCTATAATGGTAGCATACTACATAAAAAGAAGGCGATCCAATGGCAAAACAGACTGCCCAGGAAAAATACCTCGAGATGACCACGGCTCCCGTGGAGCGGCTGATCGCCAAGCTTGCGGTGCCCACCATCATCTCCATGCTCATCACCACGATCTACAACATGGCCGATACCTTTTTCATCGGCATGATCTCCACCGCCGCCTCCGGCGCGGTGGGTGTGGCCTTTTCGGTCATGGCCATCATTCAGGCCCTGGGCTTCTTCTTCGGCCAGGGCGCGGGCGCTTCCATCTCCCAGGCTCTGGGCAGCCAGGACACCAAGCGGGCCAATGAGCTGGCCGCCACGGGCTTTTTCTCAGCCCTGATCTGCGGCGCTGCGGTCGGTGTTCTCGGCCTTGTGTTTATGGAGCCGCTGGTCTATTTCCTCGGCGCCACAGAGACGATCTATCCCCACTGCACAGCCTATCTGCGGCTGATTTTGATCGGAGCCCCCTGGATGTGTGCGTCCTTCGTGCTGAACAATCTGCTGCGCTTCGAGGGCAACGCCTTCCGTGCCATGGTGGGCCTGACCGCCGGCGGCGTGCTGAATATGCTGCTGGATCCGCTGTTCATCTTTGTATTTGACATGGAGATCGCTGGCGCGGCCCTGGCCACCATCGTCTCCCAGGCCGTTTCCTTCGGCATCCTCTATTTCCAGATCAAAAAATACTCTGCCATCACCCTCCGTTTCCGGGATTTCCGGCCCGGGATGCGGATGTACAGCGCAATCACCCGGGCGGGCCTGCCCAGCCTCCTGCGCCAGGGCATCGCGTCGGTGGGCACCATCTGCCTGAACACCGCAGCCCGGCCCTTCGGCGACGCGGCCATCTCTGCCATGGCCATCATCGGCCGGATCACCATGTTCTCCAATTCCGCCATGCTGGGCTTCGGCCAGGGCTTCCAGCCGGTCTGCGGCTTCAACTACGGCGCGAAGCGCTATGACCGGGTGAAGAAGGGCTACTTCTTCCTGATCAAGACCTCGGTCATCGGCCTGCTGATCTTTGCGGCGGTGGAATTCGGCTTTGCGGAGCAGTTCGTGGGCATCTTCCGGGACGATCCGGCGGTCATCGCCATCGGCGCGAAGGCCCTGCGCTTCCAGTGCATCACTCTGGTCCTGAACAGCTTCATCATCTCCAGCAATATGCTCCTGCAGACCACGGGGCAGGTGGTCCCGGCGTCCGTCCTGGGCGTGGCCCGGCAGGCGTTCCTGATCCCCTGTCTGTGGCTCTTCACGGCGGCCTTTGGCCTGACGGGCCTGCAGATGTCCCAGCCCGTCGCGGATGTCCTGACCTTTGTCATCGCCATCCCCATGGCGGTGAAGTTCCTGGGCAGGCTTGGAAAGTAAAACTTGGGTAAAGCACAACGGAGGAATGTCATCACAAGATTGACTTTCCTCCGTTTTTGCGTATAATGGAATCAGCTTTTTCCATTCAAGGAGAGATATTTATGCCGAAAAACAAGGGCTTATCCATCATCATCGT
>JAFQSI010000283.1 GCA_017409645.1 Oscillospiraceae bacterium
ATGTCTGCCGTCAATGCCAACAACGCCCTGCGGGAGCTGGAGCTGAAGGAGAAGAAGGAGATCGAGCGGATCCTGGCGGAGATGTCCGCCGAGGCCGCCGCCCACCGGGACGACATCAACACCAATGTCAAGATCCTGGTGGAGCTGGATGTGATCTTTGCCAAGGCGAAGCTGGCCTATGCCATGCGGGCCTGGGCACCTGAAATGAACGACAGGGGAGAGGTGGACCTGCGCAAGGCCCGGCACCCCCTGCTGGACCCCAAGACCGCGGTGCCCATCACCGTCCGGCTGGGCACGGATTTCGACTCCATGATCATCACCGGCCCCAACACCGGCGGCAAGACCGTCACGCTGAAGACCATCGGCCTGCTGACGCTGATGGCCGAGTGCGGCATGCATGTGCCCGCCGGTGACGGCAGCCGCCTGAGTACCTTTGATGCCATCCTCGCCGACATCGGCGACGAGCAGTCCATCGCCCAGAGCCTTTCCACCTTCTCCAGCCATATGCGGACCATCGTCGATGTGGTGGAGGAGTGCGACGACCGGACCCTGGTCCTCTTTGACGAGCTGGGCGCCGGTACGGACCCCGCCGAGGGTGCGGCCCTGGCCATCGCCATCATCGAGTTCTGCCGGACCATGGGCAGCCGGGTGGTGGCGACCACCCACTACGCCGAGATGAAGCTCTACGCCATGCAGACCAAGGGCGTCATCAACGCCAGCTGCGAATTCGACGTGGAGACCCTGCGGCCCACCTACAAGCTCCTCATCGGCATCCCCGGCAAGTCCAATGCCTTCGCCATTTCCCGGAAGCTGGGTCTGCCCGAGCATATCCTGAAGGAAGCCGACGATCTGGTGGGCAAATCCGACAAGGACTTTGAGGATGTTCTGAGCCAGCTGGAGAGCCAGCGGCAGCAGATGGAGGTCGCCCGGCAGGAGGCCGAGCGGCTGCGTCAGGAGACGGCGAAGATCAAGCAGCAGAGCGAGGAATTCCACGAGCAGATCCGCCGGGAGCGGGAGAAGGCCATGGCCGAGGCCCGGAAAGAAGCCCAGCAGATCATCGAGGACGCCCGCATCACCGCCAACAAGGTGGGCGAGGAGCTGAAACAGCTGAAAAAGCAGCTCCAGGAATCCGCCGACACCGCCAACCTGAACCAGAAGCAGACCGAGCTGCGCCGGAGCTTGAACGAAGCAGAGTCCAAGCTTCGTGTGGGCCAGCAGCCGGAGAAGCGCCCCGAGCCCAAGCGGGAGATCCTGGTGGGCGACACCGTGGAGCTGCTGAAGCTGGGCACCAAGGCCTCCGTCGTCGGCATCAATAAGGACGGCACCTATGAGATCCAGGCGGGCATCATGAAGCTCAAGGCCAAGAAGTCCGAGATCTACCTGCTGGAAAACGAAAATCCCTATGTCCAGAAGGGCCGCCCCAAGCACTCCGGCCGGGAGATGAAGGTGGCCGCCATGAATCCGGAAGTCGATCTGCGGGGCATGGACTCCGTGGAGGCCATCTGCGTCATGGACCGGTATCTCGACGAAGCCATGCGCTCGAACCTGAAGCAGGTCCGCATCATCCACGGCAAGGGCACCGGCGTCCTGCGCAAGGCGGTACACGAGAGCCTGAAGCGCAACAAGTACGTCA
>JAFQSI010000284.1 GCA_017409645.1 Oscillospiraceae bacterium
ATGACCTGAATCCCTCTGCATCCGATTATCCCGTTTCCAAGCTGGCGACGAATTTCCTCGGCATGAATGTGGACGACGGCGACCCCATCGGCTGCGCCGAAGCGGTCTGGAAGCTGCGCGCCCCGCTGACTGCGGAGCTGAAGGAGCTGGGCATGGAGCATCTCTACAATGAGATCGAGCTGCCCCTGTGCGATGTGCTGTACCGGATGGAGCGCGAGGGCATCGCAGTGGACCAGCCGACCCTGGACGCCTTCGGAAAGATGCTGGCCCAGCGGATCGACGACTGTGAAAAGCTCATCTATTCCTATTCCGGCGGCCCGGTCAACATCAATTCCCCCAAGCAGCTGGGCGTTCTGCTCTTTGAGACGCTGGGGCTGCCCCATGGAAAGAAGACCAAGACCGGCTACTCCACCAATGCGGATGTGCTGGCGAAGCTGAAGGACAAGCACCCCATCATCCCGGCCATCATGGACTACCGAATGCTCACGAAGCTCAAATCCACCTACGCCGACGGCCTGATGAAGGTCATCGACGCCGACGGCCGGGTCCGGACCACCTTCCAAAACCTCGTCACCGCCACGGGCCGCCTGTCCTCCACGGAGCCGAACCTCCAGAACATCCCCGTCCGCACCGACCTGGGCGCGGAGATCCGGAAGATGTTCGTGCCGAAGGAGGGCTGCGTGCTGGTGGACGCGGACTACAGCCAGATCGAGCTGCGGGTCCTGGCCCACATCGCCGACGATACGGTGATGCAGGACGCTTTCAAGTCCGGCCTGGATGTCCACACCGTCACCGCCTCTCAGGTCTTCCATGTGCCCTTTGAGGAGGTCACGCCTTTGCAGCGCCGGAACGCCAAGGCCGTCAATTTCGGCATCGTCTACGGCATTTCCGAGTTCTCACTGGCGGAGGACCTGGGCGTGGGCCGTTACGAGGCCAAGGATTATATCGAATCCTATCTCGACCACTATCGCGGCGTCCGCCGGTATATGAAGCAGGTGGTCGTCGACGCCCGGGACTGCGGCTACACCACCACCATCTATGGCCGCAGAAGAAGCATCCCCGAGCTGAGATCCTCCAATTTCAATGTCCGCTCCGGCGCGGAGCGCATCGCCCTGAATACCCCCATCCAGGGCACCGCCGCGGATCTGATCAAGCTGGCCATGATCCGGGTGGACGCCGCCCTGCGGGAGAATTTCCCGGAGGCGAAGCTGATATTGCAGGTCCACGATGAGCTGATCGTCGAGTGCCCTGAGGAAATCGCAGCAGAGGTTGCCGCATTGGTCAGCCGGGAGATGGAGCAGGTGGCCGTGCTGAACGTTCCCTTGACCGCCGAGGCCAAGTGGGGAAAGAGCTGGTACGACGCGAAATGATCCGGATCGAAAGAATGAACGAAAGCCATGTCTGCGCCGTGGCGGAGCTGGAAAAGCAGAATTTCTCCGAGCCCTGGTCTGAAAATTCCGTCCGGGGGGAGCTGACCAACCCGCTGGCCCTGTGGCTGGTGGCCCTGGACGACGACGCCGTGGTGGGCTATGTGGGCAGTCAGACGGTGCTGGGCGAGGCAGACATGATGAACATCGCCGTCAGCCACACCCACC
>JAFQSI010000285.1 GCA_017409645.1 Oscillospiraceae bacterium
CCCCCCAACAAACGGGAATTGGCAGAGCCAAACTTCTACGGCCTCAAAAAACAGATCAGCGCACCTGCTTTCAGCTGGTGCGCCGTTCTATTACAAAATTTCCTTGGTCGCCACGATCTTCGTGCCGAAAATGTCCTTCAGTACCACATCGCCGATGTGGATGGGCGCCTGTACGGTGATCTTCCGCAGGGCGGCCATAACCTCTTGCATACTCCCCTTGGGAACGGGGTTTTCCGTCTTGACGGACACCATGGTGTCCCGGCGGTTGTCCACCCGGACGGTAGCCGTCACAGTACGCACGGGGTTTTTGCACTCATGGATGGCATATTCCTCGCCCTTGGGGCAGGAATGACCGCTGACCCGTACAGAATCCCCCTCAATAACCGCCGTCATGGGGCAGCCCCGGGGGCAAATAATGCAGGTGATCTTTCTTTCCATCTCAAAGCTCCTCCAGTTTCACAGTCACAACGCCTTGCGCATCCTGCAGCAGCGCCTGCTTCAGGGTGATGCGTTCCATCTCGCCGGGGGCGGCCTTCAGCCGCTTTGCCACCGCCAGCACCTTATCCCCGGCGGTAACGGTGAATTTCACCTTGCCGAAGGGCTGCGTGACCCGCAGAAACAGATCCACATCTCCCACATCCCTGCGCAGCTGCTGGGGCACTACATAGCGTACGCCGTGACCTGCCTTGGTCTGCAAATATTCTCCGGCAGAAGCCTTTCCGTTCTTTACGAAGTCCGCCGCGCCCTTGCCGGCTCTTTCCGCCTCGTCAGAAACATAGTCCACCAGATCATGGACATGCAGCACGTTGCCGCAGGCGAAAATGCCCCTTACCTTGGTCATACAGCTTTCGTCTACCATAGCGCCGCCGGTGACCGGGTCCATGGGGATGCCGCAGACTTCCGTAAGCTCGTTCTCCGGGATCAAGCCCACAGACAGAAGCAATGTGTCACAGGGAATAAACCGGCGGGTGCTTTCCATGGGGCGGCGGTTTTCGTCCACCTGTGCCACGGTCACACCCTCTAAGCGCTTGTCGCCGTGGATCTGCACCACGGTAGTGCTGAGGTACAGGGGGATGCCGAAATCCTCCAGACACTGGACGATGTTCCGGGTCAGACCGCCGCTGTAGCTCATCAGCTCGCAGACTGCCTCCACCTTCGCGCCCTCCAGGCTCATACGCCGGGCCATGATCAGGCCGATATCACCGGAGCCAAGGATCACCACCCGCTTTCCTACCATGTAGCCGTCGCAGTTGATCAGCTTCTGGGCAGTACCGGCGCTGTAGATACCCGCAGGACGGGTGCCGCAGATATTCAGGGCACCCCGGCTGCGCTCCCGGCAGCCCATGGCCAGAATCACCGCCTGAGCCTGGATCTTCAAAATACCCTCCCGGTTCCGGGCGGTGACCACCCGGTCGGGAGAAACAGAAGTGACCATGGTCTCATAATAGACGGCAATGTTTCTTTCCGCCACCTGCCGGGCATAGACATCGGCATACTCCGGACCGGTCAGCTCCCGCCCCAGCTTATGCAGACCGAAGCCGTTGTGGATACACTGCTGTAAAATGCCGCCCAAACGAGGCTCCCGATCCAGAATCACCACATCGGTCACACCCCGGTCATAGGCCGCCACCGCCGCCGCCATACCGGCAGGGCCGCCGCCAACGATCACAATGGCATGCTGTTTCATGTCACTTACCAATCCTTTCTGTGACCATCCGGCTGTCGCCGCCGTTTTTGGTCACTTGCTCCATGGGGATCCCCAGCTCCTCCGCGATCAGCCGCATCACATACGGGCCGCAGAAGCCGCCTTGACACCGACCCATGCCGGAACGGGTGCGGCGCTTCACGCCGTCCATATCCCGGGCCTGGGGATTGCGGCGGATGGCATCCCGGATCTCCCCCTCGCTGATCTGCTCACAGCGGCAGACGATTCTGCCGTATGCGGGGTTTTTCTTAATAAAGGCGTCCTTTTCTTCGTCGGACATATCCCGGAAAGCATGGGTATTCTCCCGGCTGCCGTTCCAATCTGCCTTTTCTTCCAGAGAAAGACCCTGCTTTTGCAGCTGCTCTACGGCATACCGGGCGATGGCAACGCAGCAGGTAAGGCCGGGAGACTCAATGGCCACCAGATGCACCACGCCGGGAGCTTTCTTAGAAGGCTCGATGATAAAGTCGCCGGTAGTGCCGGAAGACCGGACACCGGTAAAGGAAGTGATGACCTGCCGGAAATTCACGGAAGGCACGCTCTTGGCAGCCAGCCGCTGCACCTGCTCCAAGCCCTCGGAGGTA
>JAFQSI010000286.1 GCA_017409645.1 Oscillospiraceae bacterium
CCGCAGCGGGGAAATTTTTTTGCTTATTCAAGCTCAAATCTGTGAAAAACGTTTGCAATTTCCATTATGCCGTGATATACTGGATTGGCAGAAAATGCAGTGTCAGATTTTGTAAATTATCAGACGGGTTCGTCACCGTCTATTACCATTTGAAAGGGGTACCCAATATGTCTAAGAAGTTCGTTTACCTGTTCACCGAGGGCAACGGCAAGATGCGGGAACTCCTGGGCGGCAAGGGCGCCAATCTGGCCGAGATGACCAACATTGGCATGCCCGTTCCCCAGGGCTTTACCATCACCACCGAGGCCTGCACCCAGTATTACGAGGACGGTCGTCAGATCAACGCCGAGATCCAGGCCGAGATCCTGGAGTACGTCGGCAAGCTCGAGGAGATCACCGGCAAGAAGTTCGGCGATCTGGAGAAGCCTCTGCTGGTCTCCGTCCGTTCCGGCGCCCGCGCCTCCATGCCCGGTATGATGGACACCATCCTGAACCTGGGTCTGAACGAGCAGGTCGTCGAGGTCATGGCCGCCAAGTCCGGCAATCCCCGCTGGGCCTATGACTGCTACCGCCGTTTCATCCAGATGTATTCCGACGTCGTCATGGAAGTCGGCAAGAAGTATTTCGAGGTCCTCATCGACGAGATGAAGGAGCGCAAGGGCGTCACCCAGGACGTGGACCTGACCGCCGAGGACCTGAAGGAGCTGGCTAACCAGTTCAAGGCTGAGTACAAGAGCAAGATCGGCAAGGACTTCCCCTCCGATCCCATCGAGCAGCTGATGGGCGCTGTCCAGGCCGTTTTCCGTTCCTGGGACAACCCCCGTGCCAACATCTACCGTCGTGAGAACGACATTCCCTACTCCTGGGGCACCGCCGTCAATGTCCAGTCCATGGCCTTCGGCAACATGGGCGATGACTGCGGCACCGGCGTCGCCTTCACCCGTGACCCCGCCACCGGCGCCAAGGGCCTGATGGGCGAGTTCCTGACCAACGCCCAGGGCGAGGACGTCGTCGCCGGCGTCCGTACCCCCATGCCCATCTCCGAGATGGCCAACAAGTTCCCCGAGGCCTTCAAGCAGTTCCAGGATGTCTGCGCCAAGCTGGAGGACCACTACCGCGACATGCAGGACATGGAGTTCACCGTCGAGAACGGCAAGCTGTACATGCTGCAGACCCGTAACGGCAAGCGCACCGCTCCCGCCGCTCTGAAGATCGCCTGCGACCTGGTGGACGAGGGCATGATCGACGAGAAGAAGGCTGTCGCCATGATCGAGCCCCGTAACCTGGACACCCTGCTGCATCCCCAGTTCGACACCAAGGCCCTGAAGGCCGCCACCCCCATCGGCAAGGCTCTGCCCGCCTCCCCCGGCGCCGCCTGCGGCAAGGCCGTCTTCTCCGCTGAGGACGCCAAGGAGTGGGCTGCCCGCGGTGAGAAGGTCGTCCTGGTCCGTCTGGAGACTTCCCCCGAGGATATCGAGGGCATGATGGCCGCTCAGGGCATCCTGACCGTCCGCGGCGGTATGACCTCCCACGCTGCCGTCGTCGCCCGTGGCATGGGCCGCTGCTGCGTCTCCGGCTGCACCGAGATCAAGATGGACGAGGAGAACAAGACCTTCTCCCTGGCCGGCAAGAACTTCGTCGAGGGCGACTGGATCTCCCTGGACGGCTCCACCGGCAACATCTACGACGGCATCATCGAGACCAAGGACGCCGAGATCGCCGGCGAGTTCGGCCGCATCATGGCCTGGGCTGACCAGTACCGCACCCTGAAGGTCCGCACCAACGCCGACTCCCCCCGTGACGCCAAGAAGGCCCGTGAGCTGGGCGCCGAGGGCATCGGTCTGTGCCGTACCGAGCATATGTTCTTCGAGGACGGCCGCATCGGACCCTTCCGTGAGATGATCTGCTCCGACACCGTCGAGGAGCGTCAGGCCGCTCTGGCCAAGATCCTGCCCATGCAGCAGGCTGACTTCGAGGGCCTGTACGAGGTCATGGAGGGCAACCCCGTCTGCATCCGCTTCCTGGATCCCCC
>JAFQSI010000287.1 GCA_017409645.1 Oscillospiraceae bacterium
ACCAGGACGGCATCCGTCCCGCGGACATCACCGTGGAGCTGCTGGCTGACGGCGAGAAGACCGGCAAGACCCTGATCCTCAGCTCCGGCAACAACTGGAACGGCACCTTCACCGATCTGGACAAGTATGCCGAGGGCGTCGAGATCGTCTACACCGTCTCCGAGATCGCCATCGAGGGCTACGAGACCGTCATCACCGGCGACCAGCTGGGCGGCTACACCATCACCAACTCCCACAACCCCGAGCTGATCAAGGTCGAGGGCACCAAGACCTGGAAGGATCATAATAACCAGGACGGCTTCCGTCCCGAGTCCATCACCATCAACCTCCTGGCCGACGGCGAGGTCATTGACACCGCCATCGTCACCGAGGAGAGCGGCTGGACCTGGTCCTTCGAGAATCTGCCCAAGTACCGCGACCAGGGCACCGAGATCGTCTACTCCATCGTGGAGGAGGCTGTGGAGGAGTACTCCGCTTCCTATGACGGCTTCAACGTGACCAACGAGCATACCCCCCATCAGACCTCCGTCACCGTCACCAAGGCCTGGTCCGACAACGATGACCAGGACGGCATCCGTCCCGAGTCCGTCGAGGTCATCCTGCTGGCCAACGGCGAGCCCACCGGCGAGAAGCTGGAGCTGACCGCCGAGAACAACTGGACCGGCTCCTTCACCGAGCTGGATAAGTATGCCGAGGGCGTTGAGATCGTCTACACCGTCTCCGAGATCGCCGTCGAGGGCTATGAGACGGTCATCACCGGCACCCAGACCGAGGGCTATGTCATCACCAACTCCCACAACCCCGAGCTGACCAAGGTCGAGGGCAGCAAGACCTGGAATGACAGCAACGACCAGGACGGCGTCCGTCCCGAGTCCATCACCATCAACCTGATGAAGAACGGCGCGGTCCTGCAGACCATCACCGTCACCGCGGCTGAGAACTGGGCCTGGAGCTTCGAGAACCTGCCCAAGTACGAGAACCACGGCGTGGAGATCGTCTACAGCATCACCGAGACTGCCGTTGAGGGCTACACCACCGTCTACGACGGCTTCCATGTCATCAACGAGCGGACCCCCGATGAGACTTCCGTCACCGTCACCAAGTCCTGGGTGGACGGCAACGACGGCGACGGCATCCGTCCCGGCTCCGTCACCATCCGCCTGCTGGCAAACGGTGAGGACACCGGCAAGAAGCTGACGCTGAACGCCGACAACAACTGGACCGGCTCCTTCACCGGCCTGGCCAAGAACGCCGAGGGTAAGGAGATCGTCTACACCGTCACCGAGGATGCGGTCAAGGGCTACAACACCGTCATCAAGGGCGACATGGTGGATGGCTTCGTGGTCACCAACACCCACACCTACATCCCCAAGACCGGCGATGAGCGCAGCCCCATGCTGTGGATGCTGCTGATGCTCCTCTCCGGCGGCGTGATCGCTGCCACCGTGGTGGATCAGCGCAAGAGATACGCAAAGTAAAAACATGACCCCGGGGGCGGCGCGAAAACGCCGCCCCCAAATTTTGGAGGAGAGCCCATGCGTGAGCCTGAAAGAAAGAGAATTTCCCCCCTGAGGCTGCTGATCCTGCTGGCCGCCGTCGGCGTATTCTGCTACGCCGGACTGCAGCTGCTGGATTATGGCAGCGAGAATCTCCAGGCGGAGCAGGAAAATCAGGCCCTGATCGATCAGGCCGTTGTGGTCCTGGAGCCCACGGCCCCGCAGACGGGGGAGGAAAACCCGGAGCAGACCCAGCCCGCCGGAGAGCAGGCGCCCATCCGGGTGGATTTCGACATCCTCCGGGAGCAGAACCCCGATATCATCGGCTGGATCTACAGCCCGGACACCCCCATCAACTATCCCATCGCCCAGTCTGAGGACAACGACTATTACCTGCGCCGCCTGACGGACGGCACCCGGAACACCGCGGGCACGATCTTCGTGGATTTCCGGAATGCGGCGGATTTCAGCGACCGGAACACCCTGGTCTACGGCCACAATATGAAAAATGATACCATGTTCGGCACCCTGTCCGAATACGACAGCCAGTCGTATTATGAGGCCCACCGGACCCTCTGGCTCCTGACGCCGGAGCAGAGCTGGAAGCTCGAGCCCATCGCGGGCTTTGTGACCCGGGCGGATTCCGACAGCTACACCATCTTCGGGAGCCGGGAGGAGCTGACCGGGTATCTTTACGAGGCAGTGTCCCGGTCCGGCTTCGAGTCGGAGGTGGATCCGGAGCAGACGGAGCGGATCGTGACCCTGTCCACCTGCACCTACCAGGGCGTTGACAAGCGCTACATCCTGGTCTGCGCCATTTCGGAAGCTTCCTGACCGGATAAAAAAACACCCCCTGATGCGTCTGCATCAGGGGGTGCCAGCTTGTCAAAAATGCCACTTGCCTCTCCCTCTGGGAGAGGTGGCCGAGCGCAGCGAGGTCGGAGAGGGCCTCCCGATTTTCTGCGAAAATCGGGAAAGATCGAATATTTGCCTTGCAAATATTCGATAACCCTCTCAGTCACGCTGACGCGTGACAGCTCTCCCAAGGGGAGAGCCAAGGCGCTTTGCGCGTTTTAG
>JAFQSI010000288.1 GCA_017409645.1 Oscillospiraceae bacterium
CAGCAGCAGAGCCATGGCATGCTCGGCCACGGCGTAGGGGGAGTAGGCAGGCACACGGAAGACCCGCAGCTTGCCGGCGGCGGCCTTGATGTCGACATTGTTGAAGCCGGCGCAGCGCAGGGCGATGGCCTTGACGCCCAGATCATGGAGCCGGTTCACCACCTCTTCATTGACGGTGTCGTTGACAAAGACGCAGACTGCATCGTAACCTGCTGCCAGGGAAACGGTATCGGCGTTGAGCTTCGTTTCAAAGAATTTCAGCTCCATATCGGTGTCTGCGGCGTACTGCTCGAAGCCGGGGATGTCGTAGGACTTGGTATCGAAAAACGCGATCTTCATATGCATTGCTCCTTTCATGATTACAGTAATATTATATCGATAAAACGAGATCAAATCAATTGGCAGAACTGCCAAATTATTCCGGATCATACTGGATGAACCGCACGTTACGGACAGTTTGCCCAGCTGCGGGAGCTTCATACGCGAAAGACCCCGGAGCGAAGCCGCTCCGGGGTCCGGGAAATCACTTGATGGTGAAGGGAAGCTGGGCCAGCTGACCGTTTGCGAGGTAGATGGTCAGAGTGTACTCGCCCGCAGCGGCGGGCAGGTTGCTGACCTGCTCGGTGCAGTAGCCGTTGTCCCACATCTCGTCCCAGGTGCGGGTCCGGGTAGCGGTGCTGACAAGCTTGCCCTCGGCATCGCGGATGACGAAGATCGTCTCGAAGTCCGCGCCGTCGAAGCTGTAGGGCTTGGTGACGGTGTACAGCAGAGCCAGACTGCCGCCGGGCTTGAAGGTGTTCTCCTTGCTGGCGCGCTGGAGGGTGCTGTAGCCCCAGTTGCTCTTGGAGGGGACGTCGTACATCGTCACGATGATGGTGTCGGCGCTGAGCTTGTTGGCGCTGAAGGTACCGGCGGCGGGGATCTCCAGCTCCGCGGTGCCGCCCAGCAGGGTGCTGCCCTCGGGGGGCTGGATGGTGAAGGTGTAGCGGCTGCCGGGGGCGGCGGGGGAGAGGACAGCCTTGTTCTCCTCAGCGGTCAGGATCTGCTCAGAGCCGCCGTCGGCGCTCCAGGCGATCTTCCAGCCGCCCTCGGGGATGGCGCCGGCATAGTTCCAGCTCAGCTCGATGGCGGAGCCGTTCAGAGCGGCGGTGAAGCCGGTGATGTTGTTCTGGTCAGCGGTGATCTCGGTCCGGACGCCCAGGGTCATGGTGGCGGCGGTGACCTCGACGGTGTACTTGCCGCCCTCGGTGATGCCCTCGAAGGAGGCGGTATTTCCGGTGACCTCCTGGAGCTGGTCGTAGCCTGCTTCATCGAAGCAGCGGACGATCCAGCGGTCCACGCCCTCGGGAGCGGTCCAGGAAACGGTGATCACGCCGTCGGAGTAGTCAGCCAGAGACAGGCCGGAGGCCTGGACCAGGTCGCTGGCGGTATGCTGCACCACATTCTCACCCACCAGCAGCACATCCTCGGGGGCGGTCAGGGTGAAGGTGTAGGCGGTGCCCACCGTCAGCTCGTTGACGGTGACGGTGTGGCCGGTGAAGGCGACCGTGCGGGGCTCCTCGCCCTCGGCGGTGCAGGTCAGGGTCCATTCCTCAATGTCCCGGCCCTCCACGCCGAAGCTGATGATGGCGGAGCCGGCCTCCTGACCGGTGACGGCGGTCAGATGCATCAGCTGCGTCTCAGCGGGGGTGGAGTAGGTGACGGAGGTGGTGCCCACCAGCTTGTGGAAGCCCTCGGGCTCCAGGGTGATGATGTACTGGGAGCCGGGGACCAGGTCGGAGAAGGTCACGGCGCCGTTCTCCAGGGTGCCCTCCACGGCGTTGCCGTAGGTGTCCTTGCAGATGACGGTGAGCTTGCTCTGGTCCATGGTGGTGGTGACGGTGACCGTCACCTGAGTGCCGGTGCCGTCGTAGGTCATCGAATCGATGGTCTGCAGATAGTAGTTCTGATAGTAGTGCCAGGCACCCCAGCCCAGTCCGGCCGCGATGGCCAGGGCGGCTGCGCCGCACAGGACCTTCTTCCACAGAAGGGAACCGGGCTTGTCCTCGGGGATGGGAGCGGGAGTGTCGGATGCAGGCTCTTCGTCGTCCGTCCCGGACTGCTCCGGCTCGGTATTCTCCGCAGGGGCCTCGTCCCCGGCAGGTTCGGACTCCTCCTCGGGCAGCTCGATGGGGATGGGCTCGGGAATGGGAACGTCGATGGGCTCCGGAGCCACCACCGGTGCGGGGGCCTCGTGGTCGATCAGCTCCTGGGCGGCGCTCAGGATGTCTGCAGTCTCGGCAGAGACGTCCTCGCCGGTCAGCTCGTCAAGATCACCGGCATCCATCCCGTCCTCCAGCAGCTCCCGCAGGGAGGGCTCGTCGGCTTCGTCCTGATCGGGCAGGGCGTCGGCGTCCTCGGAAAGGATCGCATCCATCAGATCGATCCAGTCGCCGTTCTCGGCGGCGGGAGGGGCTTCCTCCTCTGCGGCAGTCTCTTCGGCCACAGAGGTATCCTCGGCGGCGGAGATCTCTTCATCCGCGGAGGTGTCCTCGGCGGCGGAGATGGCTTCGTTTTCAGAAGAAGCAGCTTCGGATGTCTCAGTCTCCTCTGCGGCGGGGATCTCCTCCGGCTCGGTGACTTCCTCTGCAGCGGGGATCTCCTCCCCGGCAGTTTCCCCGGTGACTTCTGCGGGGATCTCCTCGGTAACATCTGCTTCGTCGGCAGCGGCCTCCTCCGCAGCAGCGGGAGTCTCCTCAGCGGAAGCGGGATCGGTATCCACGGCAGGCTCCTCCTGCTCGGCGGGGAGCTGCTCAGGCTCGGCGGCCTCCTCCTCGGGGGTCTCCGGCTCCTCGGGCAGGGCGATGGGGATGTCATCGGCGCCGTTGCGCTGCATGTAGCTGATCAGGGCGTGGCCCATCTCGGCGGGGGTCTGCCAGCGGTCTTCCGGATTCAGGGCACAGGCCTTGAGAATGATACCGGCCATCTCCTCGTCGGCGCAGACGGGCGGCACGATGGCTTCCCCGGCGGCCAGACCCTTCAGCCAGGTCTGACGCTCCTCGGTGTCGGCATAGGGAAGCTTGCCCAGGTTGTAGATCTGATACAGCACCAGACCCAGGGCATAGGTGTCCATGGTGGCGTTCAGGCTGGAGTAGGCGTCCGCCACCTCGGGCGCAGTGTAGAGGCTGCGGTAGCGGTCCGGCAAGGACGCATATTTCAGCGAATTCATGGCGATGAAGCCCAGGTCTCCGATGCGGTACTCCTGGTCGCCGAACAGATAGATGTTCTCCGGCTTCAGATCCACATACAGCCATCCGGCCTCCCGGCAGACAGCCATGGCGGCGCAGATGTCGATGCCTAGGTTCACGGCGCTCAGATGGGTCATGGGATTGCGGCGGGTGAACCGCTCCAGGGTCTTGCGGTAGCGGCTGAGCAGATAGACCTCAAAGCCGATGCCCGATTCCATGGGCTCGACCTGGCAGTCCTGGTAGGGGACGAAGCCCCGCTGGTCTGCCAGGGAATTGAGGGTCTGCACCTCTTCCCGGACGCCCCGGGCCAGTTCTTCATAATAATCGCGGACTGCGTCGGCACTGCGGAAAACGCCGGTCAGCAGCAGAGCATCAACCTGGACCTGGGAGGCAGGGAGAGAGATCTTCTTGACAATATATCGTTTTTCAGAATTGTCCCGCATGGCCGGATAGCACTCGACGCCGCTGTGGTCAGAGATGGCCTGACCCAGGGAAAAGCCGTCCAGCATGGGAGAAATGTATCGGGGTTCTGACAAAACGATCACCTCCTTCATGGTAATACTACTATATCATAAAATATAATGACCAAAATTGCAACAGAATTGTTTTCAATTTGCGGTTGTAATTGTGAACATTTTTTGGTATGATGGTCACAGCTATGGCGCGGACGCTGTTTCGTGCCGAATGGAGGTATTTCATGAACCGGATCATCTGTGATATCTGCGGCTCGGAGTATCCCGAGACTTCCGACCGCTGTCCGATCTGCAGCTATGCCCGACAGGGAAATGAAAAGGTCGTGGCTGCAGCCGGGGAAACGGTCCGCACCAAGGTCAAGGGCGGCCAGTTCTCCACCAAAAACGTCAAAAAACGGCACAAGGCCCAGCAGCGCATGGAGGAGCCTGACGGGGAGCAGAGGGGCTCCAACCGGCCTTTGATCATCGTCATCATCGTGCTGCTGATCGCCATTTTGCTGGTGTCTGTGTACATCGGCGTACGCTTCTTCCGGGGACGCAGCGCATACCAGAACCCGCCGCGCACCACTGCGGCTGCGCCTGCACCCACCGAGACCACCGTGCCCCCTGAGATCCCCTGCGCGGGCATCGTGCTGGAGTCTGCGGTGGTGGACCTGGAGGACCCCGGCGAGCAGAAGCAGCTGAGCGTGCAGCTGATGCCTGCCGATACCACCGACATGGTCAGCTACACCAGTGCAGATCCTTCTGTGGCCGAGGTGTCTGAGACGGGCCTGATCACCGCGGTCGGCTCCGGCCAGACCAGCATCACCATCACCTGCGGCGGCGTCAGCAAGACCTGCACCGTGGTCTGCTGGTTCCAGGAGGAGACGACGCTTCCGCCTGAGACGACTGTACCGCCCACCGAGGCACCCAAGCCCACGGAGCCGAAGCAGACAGAGCCCAAGCCCACCGAGCCCAAGCCCACCGAGGCGCCGAAGCTGAAGCTGGATCAGGAGGATGTGTCCTGCTTTACTGAGAACGAGGTCTTCACCCTGTCCGTGAAGCTGGGCAGCAAGTCCATCGGCCGGTCCAAGGTCACCTGGACCAGCAGCGACCCCAGCGTGGCCACTGTGGAAAACGGAACCGTCACGGCTGTGGGCAGGGGCACCGCCACCATCACCGCCGAGTACGAGGGCAAGAAGGCCAGCTGCACCGTCCGCTGCCGGTTTGACGATACCAACTGGAAGGCTTCCGCCTCCGATGTGACCATCACCGTCGGCGAGAGCTTCCGGCTCACCGTCACCAACGACTCCGGCGACCGGGCCAAGGCCGTCTGGACCATGAGCATCGACGGCGTCGTCTCCATTGACGGCAGCACCATCACCGGCCGGGCCCCCGGCGAGGTGACGCTGACCACCACCGTCGACGGCGTGACCATGACCTGCATCGTGAGAGTCAAATAAAGGAAACCGCCGCTTCAGCAGAAGCGGCGGTATTTTTACAGGGGCACGACCTCGCAGACGGTCAGCTTGTCGCCTTCCACGGTGAAGCGGATATCAAAGCCCGCAAAGGGCAGACCGTAGATCCGGCCGGGCTTTCGCTGGTAGCTGGGCCGGGGATCGTGGCTCAGAACGCCGACGGCGGCGGTGCGCTTGCCCTCAGGCAGGAGGGAGAGCAGGTCGGCGGGAAAATCCACCTCCAGCAGAAATTCCCCGGCGGTGTCTGTGAAGCCGCCGACGGCCTCCGGGTGGGCGTCGGCGTAGGGGATGTAGGGCTTGATGTCGAAAATAGGGGTCCCGTCCATGAGATCCGCGCCGGAGACATGGATCACCGTGCCCAGGTCCTTCGTCTGCTCGATGCCCTCGATCTTGACACAGCTCAGACCCAGATTGTTGGGCCGGAAGGGGGAACGGGTGGCGAAGACGCCCATCCGGGCATTGCCGCCCAGCCGGGGCGGGCGCACAGTGGGGGACCAGCCGGTGCGGACGGCTTCGGAAAACTGCCAGATGATCCACAGGTGGGAAAAGCCCTCAAGCCCCCGCAGAGCGTCGGGATTCCGGTACTCCGGCTCAAAAACGATGGTCGAGCGCAGCTCCCGGACCAGCTGGGGCTGCCGGGGGATGCCGAATTTGGTGGGAAAATCGCTGCGCATACGCGCAATGACATTGATTTGGACGTCCATAACTATCACTCCTTGCCTCTATCATACCCGCTGAGTGGATAAAAAGCAAGCGCGAGTGCTGAGTGCTGAGTTCTGAGTGCTGAATTCTTTTTCACTCAGCACTCAGCCCTCTGCATTCAGCACTTTATTCGGTGACTGCGTCGCGCCGGAACAAAAACGTTGCACACCAGACGCCGGCCACGGCCACCAGGGCGTAGACGATCCGGCTGAGCAGGGCCGTCTGCCCGCCGAAGAGCCAGGCCACCAGGTCGAATTTGAACAGGGCCACCAGGCCCCAGTTCAGGGAGCCGACGATGGAGAGGATCAATGCGATCATGTCCATGGGATAGTACCTCCTTTTTGTTGTCGCTGAGAGTATTCCCGGATGTCGGGAAATTATCCGTGTTGCATTTTTGGCAGGATTGAATTATAATGATCGAAAGATCCCACGACTGCAAAGGAGGTGTCCCCATGGATCATCGAATCAACGTGATCGCCGGGCTCGGTGCCCTGTGCCTGGCCCTTGGACTGGGGATGTATCTGCTGTACCGAAACGGGTGGATGATCGTGAACGCCAAAAGCGCCGTGTCCTTTGTGGGATCCTCCGGCGGAAGGGCGGCCACCTTCACCCGGTGCAGCGGGTATCTCAAGCGGATCGTCCGCTTCCCGGAGGAGGGGCGCTATGCCTTCGACCTGGTCAGCGACCTGAGCAGGGGCTCCGTAACGGCGTCGCTGCTGGGACCGGACAAGGCGGAGCTTCTGCGTCTGACCCCGGAGCAGCCCCGGGCAGAGGTCCGGCTGGAGGGGAAAAGGCGCTATACGCTGCTCCTGCGTTTTCACAGCGCCACCGGCAGCTACAGACTGCAATGGGAACGAATCTGAAAATCATAAACCGAAAGGATGTTATAGTCTATGACGACTTTATTTGAACCGGCCTATGCCAAGGTGAATCTGACGCTGGACGTGCTGGGCAAGCGGGACGACGGCTACCATGACATCAAGACCGTCATGCAGACCATCTCTCTCCGGGACGACATCGAGATCGATGTGGGCACCGGCAAGCCCTGGGTCCTGACGTGCGACAAGGAGGGCGTGCCCTGCGATGAGACGAACCTGGCCTGGAAGGCCGCGAAGCTCTACTGCGAGGTCACCGGCGTCGACCTGGGCGGCATCGAGATCCGCATCACCAAGCGCATCCCCAGCCAGGCTGGCCTGGGCGGCGGCAGCGCTGACGCCGCCGCGGTGCTGCGGGCGCTGAACGAGCATTGCGGCGCCCCCCTCTCCATCGGTGCGCTGGCAGAGCTGGGCGGCCAGATCGGCAGCGACATCCCCTTCTGCGTCATCGGCGGCACCTGCATGTGCGAGGGCCGGGGCGAGCGGCTGAGAAAGCTGCCGAATATGCCCGAGTGCATCTTCGTGGTCTGCAAGCCCGACTTCGGCGTGTCCACCCCGGAGCTTTATAAGAAGATCGACTCCGCAGCCATCCCCAAGCGCCCCGACAACAACGCCATGGAGGGCGCGCTCCTGGCCGGAGATCTGGCCAAGATCTGCGAGAATGTCTACAACGTCTTCGATCCCCTGGTGACCGAGGAGCATCTGGAGATGAACTACATCAAGTCCATCATGAATTCCTACGGCGCCATCGCCTACCAGATGACTGGCTCCGGCAGCGCTATCTTCGCCATCATGCCCGATTTTGAATTCGCCGCCGTGGTGTGCAACATGCTGCGGGAGAATTATCCCAACATTTTCATCTCGATGCCTGTATAAACAGCGTGAACACCGTCCATACTTTCAGAAATGACAGTATGGACGGTGATTTTTTATGAAACGGCATCTTCGGCGCATTGCGCTTCTGCTCTTTGCGGTGATCTGTGTCTACGGCTGGGGGATCGCGACGGATTCGCAGGCGCTCCGGGACCAGCTGCTGCGGCTGCATGTGGTGGGAGCCAGCGATTCGAAGGAGGATCAGGATGTGAAGCTCCTGGTCCGGGACGCGGTGCTTCAGTCCCTGGAGGAGGGGCTCGAGGATGTGAAGGATGTGGACGCGGCCATGGACTATGTGGCTAGGATGCTTCCGAAGGTGGAGACGGCGGCAAACCGCTGTCTGGCTGCGGCGGGATTCGACGATACCGTCTCCGTGAGTCTGACCGAGGAGGCCTTTCCGACACGGGAGTATGACACCTTCTCCCTGCCCGCCGGGATCTACAAGGCCCTGCGGGTGGTCATCGGAGAAGGGGAGGGGCAAAACTGGTGGTGCGTGGTGTTCCCCCAGCTGTGCGCGGGCACGGAGTCGGAATTCGTGGAGACGGCCAGCGTGGCGGGCATGTCCGATGAGCTGACCGCCGCATTGGAGGGGGACTACGAGATCCGCTTCTGGCTCCTGGAAAAGCTGGGCCAGCTGAAGAACCGCTTTTTTCCATCTTCCGGATCGGAGTAAATTGTGATATAATATAAATTCAATCACAAATATAGAAAGGGTGAACGATATGCTTCGCCTGATGTTATCCACAGACTGGATCCCGGGCCGGGAGGAGCTGCTGAAGCTGGTAGCTGCGGATGTGGCCCAGCGCCGGGGAAACCGGATCCTGATGGTCCCGGAGCTGATTAGCCACGACACCGAGCGCCGCCTCTGCGCCGCGGCCGGTGATACCGCCAGCCGCTATGCCGAGGTGTTGTCCTTTCCCCGGCTCCTGCGGCGGGTCTCGGAGCAGACCCAATATATGCCCGCCGAATGTCTGGACAACGGCGGCCGGCTGACCGCCATGGCTGCCGCCACACGGCAGCTTTCCAGCCGGCTCAAGTCCTACGCCAATCTGGAGACGCGGCCCGAATTTCTTTCGGGACTGTTGGATGCGGTGGACGAATTCAAGCGCTGCTGCATCACAAGCGTGGATCTGCGCCTGGCGTCGGAGCAAACGGAGGGCTCTCTGGCCCAAAAGCTGGAGGAGCTGGCTCTGATCCTGGAGAGCTACGACGGCATCTGCGCCCAGAGCAAGGCGGACCCCCGGGATCAGATGAACTGGCTCCTCGAGCAGCTGGAGCAGTGCGATTTTGGGGAAAACCACGAATTCTACATAGACGGCTTCCCGGACCTGACCCGGCAGCATATGGCCATCGTGCGCCACCTGATCCGGGTGGCCCCCAGGGTCACCGTGAGCCTGACCGCCGACTGCATCGACTCGAAGCATCCCGCCTTCGAAAAGGCGGGCCAGACCGCCAAGGAGCTGGTCCTGGCCTGCAGGGAAATGGATCTGCCGGTGGAGATCGTCACGGTCCCGCAGCGGCGGGACCCGCTGCGCTATGTCCGGGACAGGCTGTTTCAGGGAAATCTGCAGGAGCGTCCCGAGCTGGAGCGGTGCCTGTTCCCGGGCCGCTGCGACAGCGTCTTCGATGAGTGCCAGATCGCCGCCGAAAAGGTCATGGAGCTGGTGCGCTCCGGCTGCCGCTACCGGGACATCGGCATCGTCACCGCCGATCCGGGCTACGAGGGGATCCTGTCGCTGATCTTCCACCGGTGCGGCCTGCCCGTTTACTTAAGCGGCACCGATGACATCCTCGAAAAGACCGCCATCGCAACGGTCCTGGCGGCTCTGGATGCGGCCATGGAGGGTCTGGAGCAGCGGGAGGTGCTGCGCTACCTGCGCTCGCTGCTGTCGCCCGTGGAGCCGGAGATCTGCGACAAACTGGAAAATTATGCCATTACCTGGGGCATCCGTGGCGAAAAATGGAACAGGCCCTTTACGCTGCATCCTGCCGGTCTGGGCGGCAAATGGGACGAGGAAAGCGAAGCGCTCCTTGCGCAGCTGAATGAAGCGAGGGAGGCGGGTATCGCGCCCCTGGTGGGGCTGAGAAAGGCCATCCGGGAGGCGAAGGACCTGTCCGGACAGATCGATGGGCTGCTGGCCTTTCTGGAGGAGACGAAGCTGGCCGAGGGCCTGGAAGCCCTCTGCGCCCGGGCGGAGGCCGACGGGGACAGCCGGGCGGCCCAGGAGTATAACCAGCTCTGGGAGATCCTGATCGGGGCGCTGGAGCAGCTCAGCTCCGTTCTGGGCCAGACCCACTGGGAGCCAGACGCCTTTTCCCGGCTGCTGCGGCTGCTGCTGAGTCAGTACGATGTGGGCACCATCCCCACGGTCCTCGATGCGGTGACGGTGGGCAATGTCAGTGCCATGCGCTGCCAGCAGGTGAAGCATCTTCTGGTGCTGGGCGCTTCCGAGGGATGCCTTCCCGCCTACGGTGGCAGCGCCGGCATCCTGACCGATGCGGAGCGGACGGAGCTTCGGAAGCTGGGCGTCCCCCTGACCGGCGGCGCCATGGAGGGCGTGGCGGCGGAATTCGCCGAGATCTACGGCTGCTTCTGCGCCGCCACCGAGACAATCAGCGTCACCTGTCCCGCGGGACAGAGCGCCTTCCTCTTCCGCAGGCTCTGCCAGATGCGGGGAATGAAGGACGGCGTCAGCCTGCAGCCCGGTCCGGGACCGGCTTTGACGGACCGCTGGGAGGCGGGCGCCTATCTCGCCCGCTGGAACGAGGGGGAGGCGGCCCGGGCGCTGTACGTGTCGGCTGCCTATGATGACGCCCGGAAGCGGGCCCGCCACACCCTGGGGCCGGTTTCACCGGAGCAGATCCGCTCCCTCTACGGAAAAAAGCTGACCCTCTCGGCGTCCCAGATCGACCGGCAGGCCGAGTGCCGCCTGAGCTACTTCCTGCGCTACGGCCTGCGGGCCCAGGAGCGGAAGGAGGCCACGGTGGATCCGGCGGAATTCGGTACCTTTGTGCATCATGTGCTGGAACACACGGCGAAGGAGGTCATGGACCTGGGCGGCTTCCACGCCGTCACCGAGGAGCAGACCCTGGACATCGCCCACAAATATGCCGACGAATACGCCGCAGAGCGCTTCAGGGATCTGGATTCGGAGCGGCTGCAGTACCTGTTCCGGCGCAACGGCCTGGAGCTGGATCTGGTGGTCCGGGAGCTGTGGGCGGAGCTGTCGGTTTCGGAATTCGTGCCGGTGGCCTTTGAGCTGAACTTCGGCCAGGACGGGCAGATGCCCGCGGTCGAGATCTCCGGCAGGCGCATGGAGGCCCGGCTCCAGGGCTTCGTGGACAGGGTGGACGCCTGGTGCGACGGCTTCCAGAGCTTTGTCCGTGTCGTCGATTACAAGACCGGCAAAAAGGATTTTGACTACTGCGACGTCTTCAACGGCGTGGGCTTGCAGATGCTGCTGTACCTCTTTGCCCTGGAGCAGGGGGGAGAGGAGATCGTCGGCGGCAGGCCCGTCAGCGCCGGCGTCCAGTATTTCCCCGCCCGGTTCCCCTACCTGAGTGAGGACGGACGGCTGACAGAGGAGGAGGCCCGGAGGGAGCATATAAAAAATGCCCGCCGCCGGGGCCTGATCCTCAAGGACGAGGATGTGGTCCGGGCCATGGAGCCCGGAGAGGAGATCACCCGGCTCAGCTGCAAGCGCAGCAAGGACGACGAGCTGGTGGGCGATGTGGCCGACCGGGAGCAGCTGAAGCAGCTGCGGCGCTACATTTTCCGCTACCTGGGCGATCTGGTGGACGAGATCGCCGGGGGACGGGTGGACCCCAATCCCTATACCCGGGGCAGCAGCCATTCGGCCTGTGCCTTCTGCCCCTACGGCGCGGTCTGCGCCCGGGACAAGGAGTCGGGCCGGAGAAATTACAAGACCATGACCGCCCAGCGGTTCTGGGAGGAGATCGGAAGGGAGGACAGCAATGGCTGAGCAATTGACCGAACAACAGAAAATGGCGGTGGAGAACCGGGGCGGCAAGCTGCTGGTGTCCGCGGCGGCAGGCTCCGGCAAGACCAAGGTCCTGGTGGACCGGCTGATGCTGTACCTCATGGATCCCGTCTCCCCCTGCAATATCGACGATTTTCTCATGATCACCTATACCAAGGCCGCCGCCGCGGAGCTGCGGGGCAAGATCGCCGCGAAGCTCTCGGAGCATCTGGCCCAGGATCCGGACAACCGGCACCTGCAGCGGCAGATGCAGCGGCTGTACCTGGCGAAGATCTCCACGGTCCATTCCTTCTGCACGGACCTGCTGCGCCAGCACGCGGGCGCGCTGGACATCCCGCCGGATTTCCGGGTGGGAGACGAGAGCGAATGTGGTCAGCTGCGGCAAATGGCCATGGAGGAGCTGCTGGAGGACGCCTATACGAACTGGATGGAGGACCCGGATTTCCGGTCCTTCGTGGATACCCAGGGCCTGGGCCGGGACGACCGGCTGGTGAATGTGATCATCGCGAAGGTCTATGACTCCGCCCGGTGCCATCTGGACCCGGAGCATTGGCTGGACCACTGCATCCGCAGCGCGGATCTGAGCGAGACGGTGGATGCGGCCCAGACGGTATGGGGCAGCTACCTGATGGCGGATCTGAAGCACTATCTGCAGCTGCAGATCCGGGCCGTGAAGCGCTGCGCCGAGCTGGCTGAGGAGGACCCCCAGCTGGAAAAGATCGCGGCGGTGCTGCGCAAGACGCTGGTGGCTCTGGAAGCCCTCGGCGAGGCGGAGACCTGGGACCAGGTGGTGGAGCGCCGGAATATCGACTACGGACGGCTCACCTTCCCCAGAAAAATGGACGATCTGGAGCTGAAGGAGCGGATCAAGGCAGTCCGGGAGGGCTGCAAGGCCGGTCTTTCCAAAAAGCTGCGGATCTTCTGCGATCCGTCGGAAACGGTCCTGGCGGATCTTTCCCAGACGGGAAGCGCCATCCGGGGCCTTGTCAAGCTGGCACGGGCCTTTGGGGAGCGATATACCAAGCTCAAGCAGCGCCGCCGGATGCTGGATTTCTCGGATCTGGAGCATCGGTCCCTGGATCTGCTGCTGGGAAAGAGCCGCCTGACGCCTACCGCCGTCGCCCGGGAGGAGGGACGGCGGTTCCGGGAGGTCCTGGTGGACGAATACCAGGACTCCAACGCGGTCCAGGACGCCATCTTCGGGAGCCTGACCGCCGAGAAGCAGAACTGCTTCCTGGTGGGCGATGTGAAGCAGTCCATCTACCGGTTCCGTCTGGCGGACCCGGGGATCTTCCTGGAAAAATACGCAACCTATGTCCCCGCGGCGGATGCCGTGCCCGGCCAGGGCCGGAAGATCCTGCTCAGCCGGAATTTCCGCTCCGGCGGCGCGGTGCTGGAGGCCACCAACGACGTCTTCTACCGCTGCATGAGCGAGCGGGTGGGAGATCTGAACTACACCAGTGATGAGGCCCTGGTGGAGGGCATCCCCCACGAGAGCCTGGGCGAGCCGGAGGTGGAGCTGCATGTGCTGACCGTGGGCGATGACACCTACGGCCAGGAGGCCGCCTATGTGGCCGATCAGATCACAGCCCTGCTGGACGGGAAGCATATGATCCGGGGCAAGGAGGGCCTGCGGCCCATCGAGGCCGAGGACATCGCCATCCTGCTCCGTTCTCCCGGCTCCGTGGGCCAGCGCTACCAGGACGCTCTGGCGGCCCGCGGGATCCGCAGTGCCTTCGGCAGCGGCCGGGATCTGCTGCAGACCGATGAGATCGGCGTTCTGCGGGCGCTTTTGCAGGTCCTGTCGAACCCCCGGCAGGACATCCCCCTGATCGCGGTGCTGTCCGGCCCGGTCTTCGGCTTCACCGCCGATGATCTGGCCCGGATCCGCGCCCGGAAGAAGCACGGCGACTTCTTCGACGCGGTGCTTCTGGACGATGGGCCCAAGACCCTGGCCTTTCTGGAGATCCTGGAGAAGCTGAGATCCTGTGCCCGGCAGATGCCCCTGGCCCGGCTTCTGGAGGAGATCTTCTGCGTCACCCGCATGGACAGCATCTACGCCGCCATGCCCGGCGGCGTGGAGCGGACGGCGAATCTGAGGGAATTCTACCGGCTGGCACTGGACTTTGAAGCGGCTGCTCGCCGGGATCTGAGCCAGTTTTTGGAGCATCTGGAGCTTCTGGAGGAGAAGGGCCTGACGGTCCAGGAGCCGCCCACCGGCGGCGCGGTCCAGATCCTCTCCATCCACAAATCCAAGGGCCTGGAATACCCGGTGGTTTTCCTGTCCGGACTGTCCCGGCGGTTCAACACCGAGGATCTGAAGGCCCAGGTCCTCTGCGATGGCGAGCTGGGACTGGGACTGTCCGCCGTGGACCGGGAGAACCGGGTCCGCTATCCCACCATCGCCAAACGGGCCATCGTGGCCCGGACCTCCAGCGAGAGCCTGAGCGAGGAGCTGCGGGTGCTGTATGTGGCCATGACCCGGGCCAGGGACCGGCTTATCATGACCTATGCGGAGAAAAAGCCGGAGGATACGCTGGCGGATATTGCGAACCGACTGGATCTGAGTGGCCCGGAGCTGCTGGCCTCGGAGGTCAGCTGCCCCGGCGAGTGGGTGCTGATGGAGGCCATGTGCCGCACGGAGGCGGGGCAGCTCTTTGCCCTGGCCGACGCCCGGCCTGACCAGACCCATCTGGGGGATCACCCCTGGAAGATCGTGGCGGCGGAGTGCGCCCCGGCTCAGACGGAGGACGGAGAGACACAGGAGGTCAGCGCCGTTACCATGCCGGTCGGGACCCTGGAGCTGCTGCGCCAGCAGCTGCAGTTCCGCTACCCCCACGAGGCCGCCACCCTGACCCCCTCCAAGCAGACTGCGACTCAGCTCAAGGGCCGGGACAGGGACGAGGAGATCCGGGAACATGCGGAGCCGACCCCGAAAGCCAGAACCTGGCGGCGCTTCGGAGATCATTCGGCCCGCCGGGGCATGGACTACGGCGTGGCCATGCATACGCTGATGCAGTATGTACGCTTTGACGCCTGTGCATCCCCGGAGGGACTGGAGGGGGAGATCCGCCGTCTGGCAGACGCCCGGATCATCCCGGCGGAGCTGGCCCCGAAGCTGGACCGCAGCGCCATTTTGGCCTTCTTCCGCACGGAGCCGGGCCAAAGGCTGATGACGGGCAGATACATCCGGGAGTTCAAATTCTCCATTCTGGAGGATGCGGACGGCTACGGCGAGGGCCTTTCCGGCGAGCAGATCCTCCTGCAGGGCGTGGTGGACTGCGCCATTGTGGACGAGGACGGCATCACCGTGGTGGATTTCAAGACCGACTATGTGACGGACGCCACCCTGAACGAGGTCCTGGCCCGCTACCGGCCCCAGGTGGACACCTATTCCAGAGCCCTGGAGCGGATCTATGAAATGCCGGTGAAGGGGACTTATCTCTATTTCTTCCATCTGAAGAAGCTGATCGCTGTATAAATAGAAAATGGAAAGTTGAAAATGGAAAGCCGATTTCCGTTCTCAGCTTTCCATTTTTCGTTTTACATATTCAATTGCGGGCTACGCCTTGTCCCTGGGCTTGAAGATCAGGCTGGCCAGGAGTCCGGCGGTGATGGCGACGGTGATGCCACCAGCGGTGGCCTTCAGGCCGCCGGTGAAGATCCCCAGAAATCCGCTCTCCTCCACGGCTTCCCGTACGCCCCGGGCCAGGGTGTTGCCGAAGCCCAGCAGGGGAACGGAAGCACCGGCTCCGGCGAAATCGACGAGGGGCTGATAGACGCCGATGCCTCCGAGGATGACGCCAAGCACCACGAAGCCCACCAGGATCCTGGCCGGAGTCAGCTTCGTATGATCGATCAGCAGCTGGGCGAGCAGACAGATCCCGCCGCCCACCAGAAACGCTTTGAGATAGTCCATGGCTTACCTCCCGCTTGTGATGCAGACCGCGTGGCAGATGCCGGGGATGGGCAGGCTCTGCTGGGTGGAGGTGGGGGAGAGCAGCGCGCCGGTGCCGCAGAAGAGGAGCTTTTTCAGCTTTCCGCTGTGCAGCTTCCCCAGAAGCTCCGAGCATAGGACCACCGCGCTGCACCCGCAGCCGGACCCGCCGGCGTGGACGTCCTGGGCGATGGGGTCGAAGATCAGATTGCCGCAGTCCGTCAGCTTTCCGCCGATGGAGATCCCCGCCTCCCGGCACAGCTGCATCAGAGCCTCCACACCGATGGTCCCCAGGTCGCCGGTGACGATGAGGTCATAGTCATTCGGCGTGGTATGGGTGTCCTCCAGATGGGTCCGGATGGTCTGAAAGGCCGCCGGGGCCATGGCGGCCCCCATGTTGGCCGCGTCGGTGATGCCCAGATCCGTCACTGTCCCAATTGTGGCGGATTCGATGGAAATGTTCCCCGGCTGGCTCGTCACCAGGGCGGCTCCGGAGCCGGTCACCGTCCACTGGGCGGTGGGGGTCCGCTGGCCGCCGTAGCCCAGGGGGAAGCGGTACTGCCGCTCGGACCCGGCGAAGTGGCTGGAGGTCATGGCGACCACCCGGTCGGCATAGCCGCCCCCCACAGCCATGGCCGCCAGCAGCAGGCTCTGGGCCATGGTGGAGCAGGCCCCATACAGACCCAGATGTGGGATCCCGGTGTTTCGCAGGCTGAAGGAGGACCCGATGCACTGGTTCAGCAGATCCCCGGAAAAGACCAGGTCCAGCTCCCGGGGCTTCAGCTGTGCTTTTTCCAGCAGGCGGTCCAGGGCCAGCTGCTGCATCCGCTTTTCCGCCTGCTCCCAGGTCTTCTCCCCGAAGCGGGTGTCCATGCTCCGGATGTCAAATCCGTGTCCCAGGGGCCCCTCGGCCTCCTTCTTTCCCGCCACGCTGGCCCAATTGCCGATGTAGACCGGAATTTCCGGCCGGAAGGTGTGGCTTCCCACCTTGTTTCGTGCCATATACATCCCTCTTTTCTGAGGGCAGTTTTCCCACAGACCGGGAAATTATGCGTATTGCGTAAATTCGGGCAAGGTGGTATAATGCATTTGAAAATTGAAAATGGAAAGTTGAAAATTAGTTTCATTTTCCATTTTCAATTATCAATTTTCAATTTTCAATTTTATACCCTGGAGGTTTTTTATGAAAACCCTGTTACATACCTGCTGCGCGCCCTGCGCCAACCAGTGCATCGAGGTGCTGCGCACCGACGGCTTTGACGTCACCGCCTACTGGTACAATCCCAACATCCACCCCTTCACCGAGTACCGCTCCCGGCGCAACTGCCTGCGGGAGTATTGCCAGACCATCGAGCTGCCCCTGATCGAGCGCAACGACTATGGCCTGCGGCCCTTCGTCCGGGAGGTGGCCCCCGATATCGCATGCCGCTGCATCAAGTGCTACGAAATGCGCCTGTTCGAGACGGCGAGAGCCGCCGCAGAGGGTGGTTTTGACAGCTTCACCTCGTCGCTGTTCATCTCCCCCTACCAGAAGCACGAGTTGATGCGGGAGGTGGCAGAGCGGGCTGCCTTCGAATACGGCGTCAAATTCGAGTACCGGGACTTCCGTCCCTATTTCAAGCCCGGCCAGGAGAAGGCCCGGGAGCTGGGGATGTACATCCAGAAATACTGCGGCTGCGTCTTCTCCGAGGAGGAGCGGTATCTGAAGGCGAAGAAGATCATACCGTAAACAACCGTTTTTTGATCTACACTCTCAACTCTCCAATCTACACTCTTGCAAAATTTCACAAAACCAGTTGCGATTTCCATAAACCTGTTGTATAATTACCCTGTCGAACTATGGGTATCTGCCCATTTCACACATTCATACATAAAAATTTGGAGGTAACGTGTCATGTTCAATTCTATGATTGAGACTCTGAAGGCCAATCCCCGTTCCATCGTCTTCACCGAGGGCCACGACGCCCGTATCCTGGAGGCTACCGCCCGCCTGAAGGCTGAGGGCTTCCTGAAGGTCATCCTGGTCGGCAATGTCGACGAGGTCAAGGCCAACGCTGCCAAGGGCGGCTTCGACATCGAGGGCGTGGAGATCCTGGATCCCGCTACCTATCCCGAGATGGACGCCATGGTCGAGAAGATGGTCGAGCTGCGCAAGGGCAAGATGACCGCTGAGGACTGCCGCAAGGCTCTGAGCAAGGGCAACTACTTCGGCACCATGCTGGTCAAGATGGGTCTGGCCGACTCCCTGCTGGGCGGCGCCACCTACTCCACCGCTGATACCGTCCGTCCCGCTCTGCAGATCGTCAAGACCAAG
>JAFQSI010000289.1 GCA_017409645.1 Oscillospiraceae bacterium
GACAAATCCGCCTGCGAAGCAGACTGTGCCCGGCTGCAGCAGACCCTGGACCAGCTCCACGCCGAGCTGGAAGCCGCCGCAGACCACAAGGCCGAGCTGGAAATCGCGCTGGCCGATGCCCGGAATAACAAGGAGCAGCTGGACGCCGAATGTGCCCGGCTCCTGGACCTCCTCGATCAGCTCAGCGGTGTCCAGCTGGAGCGGGAGGAGACGGCCCAGCGCCACCAGGAAGCACAGACCCAGCTTGCGCAGGCCAAAGCCACCGTCCAGGACCTGAACAATGCCATCGCAGAGCATGACCGTCAGACCGTCGGGCTGAATGACCAGGCTGTCGGTCTGCGGGCTGACTGTGCCGGTGCCAAGGCCCTCCATGAGCAGGCACAGATCGAGCATGACGCTCTGTGCGAGTCCCTGAACAACACCCGCCAGTCCACCGAAGCCATCAACGCCCGCCGGATCGAGCTGCAGAGCCAGCTGGACGAGGCCGACGCCGCCCTGAAGGTCGCAAAGGCCGACGCCGAACAGAAGGAGCAGGATCTGACCGCTGCCAAAAATGCCTACCAGGAGATCGATACATCCATCCTGACCCTGGGCAGACAGCTGCAGAAGCAGATCGAAGCCAATACCGACTACCACGACAACCATCTGCTTCCCGCCCGGCGGAAGCTGGATCAGGCCCAGACCGCTCTGGCCCAGGACCGGCAGGAGCTTGCCAACGCAGAGCAGCAGCTGAAGGAGCTGGAAGAGACCTGCACCGAGCTTTCCAGGAAGACCAACCAGACCAAGATCCTGATCAACGCCGAGATCCTGAACAAGGAGCAGCGCGACAGGGAGCTGCTGAATGCCGAGACGGAGCTGAACGGAAAGCTCGCCGACGCAGAGCGCGAGCGGACCGAAAATCAGGCCAAGCTCGACAAGCTGAACCAGGAGCTGTACCGGCTGACTGCCGGCGTCATCCAGCCCCTGCTCGAGGACATCGCCAAGGCGGAGAAGACCCTCCAGGAAAAGGGCTCCAAGGTGGTCCTGCAGCGCTACGAGCAGCTGAAGGCCGAAAAGGAGGAGCTGGTCCATCAGGTGGAGGTTACCCTTGCCAAGCTCCCGGCTCTGGAGCAGGAGCTGACCGAGCAGCGCACCGCCAGGGACAAGGCCCAGGCAGAGCTGTTCGCCACCCAGACCAGCATCCGGGAGATGACTGCCGAACACGACAAGCTCCGCAGCGACCTGTCCATCCTAGATTCCGAGGAGGAGCGCCGCAGGTTCGACCTCTGCCAGCAGCGGCTGAAAGCCCTGGTCGAGATCCGTCAGGCCCTGATCGACCGCAGCAGGGAATCGGGCTTCGGCATGGAATACAAGGACGCCCTGAAGAACACCATCAAGCTCGCTTCCGATACCATGCGCGACATCCAGTCCCAGATCACCGCCTATTCCGACCTTTTCTCCAAAAAGCTGGGCTCCTGACCGGGACTGACCCCCAAATTTCTGCGTATTTCATAAAAATATTGACGAATAATCCATTCTGTGGTATTACTTTATTAGTGAACCACGCCTAAAAACGAAACCAGAAAGGACGAATACCATGGCAAACAAAGGCTTAACCAAGCTCTGGAAAAAGCTCACCGGCGGCAGGCAGAAGGACGTCAGTGAAACTGTCGACGAGCGCGTCAAGGAACATGACAAGCTCACCGAGGACCGGGTCCGGGAACTGGATCTGGCCAAGCTGTTGACCACCGTCGAGCTGAGTCTGGACAGCTCCACCAGCAACCTCTCTGCCGATAAGATCGAAGAGCTGCGCACCCGCAGCGTCCTGAAGCGGACCCGCTACGAGATGGTGGAGCATCCCGTTGTCACCAAGGAAGATCTGACCGAGATCGACCACCTCATCAAGTGCATCGTCTATGAGATCAAGTACGCCGTGGAAAAGGGCTACGAGACCTCTGCCCACTGGTCCACCGTGGCGCTGGCCCTGGCCAACGAGGCGCTGCACATCCCCGTCCCGGAGAATGCCCTCGAGTATTCTGCCGCTCTGATGGAAAAACGGCGTGAATACGCCCGGAACCTGCGGATCCTGACCCAGGACGCCCTGCACTATGACGAGTATACCGCCGAGCTGGCCACCCACAACCGCCGTTACGATGAAAAGGATAAGGAAATCAAGATCCTCAGCGAGAAGGTCCAGGCCATCATCGATTCCAGGGAAGGTCCCCGGCTGCTGGTGGATATCCGCAACAACGCCGACGATCTGGCCAAGATGCAGCCCGCCGCCCGGGAGCTTCGCGACATGATGCGGAATCTGCATCTGCTGAAAAGAGATCTGCTGGCCTCTGCTCTGTCGATCAACACCGCTGCCGAGCAGCAGCGCCTGTATGACCAGCGCATCAGCCAGATGCGCAACATCGTCGCCATCTTCCCCCGTGTCGAAGATCCCAAGCTGGCCGCCAAGAACCAGGAAGCCGCTGAGAAATATGCCGACGAGCTGCGCAACCGTCTGAACCGCGCTGAGGCCGGTCTGAAGGCCATTGACGCCAACCTCAGCGAGCTGATCAATCTGGGCAGCCACAGCATCTTCCAGAAGGGCACCAGCGAGGCTCTGGAGATGTATGCCGAGCTGCGGATGAGAGAGTTCAAGGAAAAGGAAGCCGAGCTGGAGGCCACCCGTGCCGCGATCCGTGAAAAAGAGCAGGCCAAGATGCTCAAGAAGATCGAGCGCAACCTTGCCGAGGAGCTGAACCGCCTGGCCCAGGAGGACGAGGACGAAGTGATCACCGTCATCGAGGAGCAGGTGGAGCAGGTCACCGAAGATCTGCATGAAGCCGAGGCCGAATACGAGGAAGAGGACGAGGATCTGCTGCTCATCGAGGAAGATGCAGAGTGATCCGCGCACCCAGAAAGGATGGATGAATCATGGGTTTTATTGATAACATCAAGAACAAGCTCACCGGCGCTGACAAGACCTCCAAGGAGCGCTATGACGAGAATATCGCAAAGCGCCAGAAGCGCTTTGACAAGATCCTGAAGGAAAAGGCCTCCCGCCAGAAGATGCAGGGCGAGTGCGCCGCCGTTCTGGACGAGTGCCGGACCGCCTTCTCCAACTGCATCAACACCGAGCGTGCCCGTTCCAGAAAAAAGCGCCTTGACGGCTATGACACCTCCACCGAGGAGGCCCGGATCCGCGAAGCTGCCGTCGGCATTCTGGTCGTTGATGAGGCCAAGTACAAGCTCCAGGCCATCAGCTCCGAGTCCGATCTGAATATGGCCATGAATCGGCTGGGTATGGCCCTGCGCCAGCTGCGCCGCATGGACAACACCAGCACCGCCGTCAGCGCCTCCACCGAGCGGATCCTGGAGGACTGGTGCCCCGGTCTGGTGGCCGAGTCCGGCGACCTGACTATGACCAAGCTGGAGGTCCCCGCCGAGATGCGCGGCCGCATCGACGATGACTTCGTCTCTGATCTGGTGTCCGGCAGCGATTACGCCACCGCTCTGAAGATGCGCTCCTACCGCAACTCCGCCCCTCAGAAGCCCGCCGCCCAGCCCGCTCCCCAGGTCAGCAGCACCAGTGCCATGGTCGACGACCTTCTGCGCAAGGCTTACGGCACCGCAGGCAGCGAGGAGCCCGAAGACATCAGCGATTTCAAGAATCAGGTCTGACCGGTTCCCGCTTGACACCTTAACCATCCCCGAAACCCACGGAAACGCCCCGGATCCGTGGGTTTCTCCAGATACCGATTTCAGGAGGTAATTCATGGCTATGACTACAGCCCAAATCAACATGCTGGTCAATGCATACAGCGGTGCGATCAGCCAGGCCGAACGGCTTCGGGAGCGCTACCGCCAGGATCCTTCCATCCAGCTCCTTGCAGACGAGAGCCTGCAGTACAAGACTGCTGCCGACATCTGCGGTCTGCTGGCCAACGAATATTCCGGCTCTGAGCTGGTCCGCGGCGACTGGCAGGCAAAGCAGCGCCGGGCCGAGGAGAAAATCCGGGAGATCAAGCGGCTGGCCGACAATGAGCCCGAGCCCGTCCGCACCCCTGTCTTTGCCGACGCTCCCCCCGAGAACAACGCTCCCGCTTCCTCCAGAAGCAGCAGCCGTTCCTCCGGTGCTTCCCGTTCCTCCGGCAGCGGCAGCCAGTCCTCCTCCGGCGGCAAGAAGCGCTCTGCCGACGAGCTTTCCGACGAGGATGTGCAGAAATGGTTCCGGGAAACGCCCCCGGAGCATGGCTTCGACCAGGTGGCCGGTATGACCAGTCTGGTGGAGCAGCTGCGCAGCTGTCTGCCCGATGCCGCCGCCGATGCCGTCAAGGATCACATGGGCGTGTCCCGGATCAACGGCATCTTCCTCTACGGCCCTCCCGGCTGCGGCAAGACCTACTGCATCAACGCCTTCATCCACGAGCTGATGGTCAACTATGCCGACGAAAACGGCAATCATTACAAGTATATGTTCCTCAGCGGCAGCGACATCCACGACAAGTATGTCGGCGGTGCCGAGCGCCGGGTCAAGCGCGCCTTCGAGGAGGCCGCCAACAACGCCCCATGCATCCTGTTCATCGATGAGATCGAGAACGTCTGCCGCAACCGCTCCACCCCCAATCTGCCCGGTCACGCCTGGTCCACCACCGCCCAGTTCCTGACCAGCTTCAACGATCTGCTGGACTCCAAGAAGAAGGTCATCTTCATCGGCGCCACCAACTATCCCAACATGGTCGAGGGTGCCATGCTCGACCGCATCCGTCTGGTCCAGGTTCCCCTGCCCGACTCCGTGGCCCGCAAGCGCCGCTTTGAGATCCTGGGCATCAAGGAATCCGGCGTCCCCAGGGACCAGGAGCCCGAGGATACCCGCAGCATCGAGCCGAAGCTGTATCTGGAGGAGGGCTTCCACATCATGGACATGGCCCAGGCCACCATCAATTACAGCTATCGTGACTTCAACCGTCTGATCGAGGCCCTGACCAACGCCATGAACAACGAGATGAAGGATATCTACGGTTCTGACGGTACCGCCCGGGTCGAGGCCATGAAGACCGGTGCCTACCCCCTGCGCCGGGAGATGTTTGAGAAGGTCATCGCAGCCCACAAGCCCAGCAAGAAAGACGAGATGATCCGCTCCCTGGATGCCTGGGACTCCGAGATCCAGTCCACACTGGAAGGGTAAGGGTGCCCCATGAGTGAGCTTCACTATGCCTGTGAGCTATGGACGCCGACGGTGTCCCTGAAAGCGCTGCCCGACTCCTATATCTGGTCCCAGCAGCTCCTGGGAATGATCAACCTGGGAAAGACCCAGCAGAGCTTCTACAAAAACAATCTGCCGACCACTCCCCTCAGCGGCGCTGTCTTCGCCGGTGCTGCCGGCAACGGACGGCACACCACTGCCGAGGCTCTGGCCATGTCTTTGGCCTTGCAGCACAAGGATGCCAACATTCTGCATCTGCGGCTCCGGGGTGCCTTCCTGGATTTTGAACAACCCGATACAGCCCTGAAAGCCCTGGCCTCCCTGCGGGACGCCTTCCGGTCTGCCGACGGCATGTGCCTGCTGCTCGACGAGCCCCAGGACTGCCGCCACAGCCGGATGCTCCAGTCCCATCTGCTGATGCTGCGCAGCGCCTTCCGCCGGGAATGTCCCACCAAGCCCTTCTACCTGATCATTGTCACCGATTCAGTCGACTCCGTTCTCTCCGGTCTGCTGCGGGAGCTGCCCCTTCTGGCCTGTGCCGCTCCCACAACGGATGAGCGCAGAGCCTGGCTCTCCGCGCAGCTGCGCAGCGGCATCAAAAAGATCACCGCTGAGATCTCCATGGCCGATCTGGCCGCCAAAACAGAGGGCTTCTCCTGGTATCAGCTCCAGCAGCTGCGGAGCTATCTGCAAAGTCAGCTCTTCCTGAACGCCCAGCAGCAGGCAGAGCAGCAGCGCGAGGACATCGCTGCCGCCGCCAATGCCGTCACCGACAAGCAGATCGCTGCCGCCGTGCAGAAGCACCGCATCCATCTGATCAAGACCGGCGATGCAACACCCGACCTGTCCCAGCTGGAGCCCCTGCTCCACGCCCTGAAGGCGCAGCTTCCCGTACAGCAGAGCGTGGTCCCCTATGTCCAGGCCATTCCCGTCCAGGCCGGTGCCGCAGCTGTCCCCGTCACCGCAGCTCCCGTTTCCGGCGCCGCGGAGATCCAGGAGTCCATCGGCGAGGAGGACCCCGCCTTCGACAAGAGCAGCAACCTGGAGCAGCAGGAGAAGCATGGCAATCCGGATGCCCTGGATGGCGACGAATTCATCTTCTCCCTGGGCGATATGCTGAAACTGCCCGATCTTTCCGCCGTTGCAGCGGAACAGCCGGAGACGTAAGCCGCCCCGCGCCTGATCCCCAAACTCAAATCATCCCCCAGAAAGGTTGGATCTATCGATGCTGAAAAAAAGCGACGTTAAGGCACTGTGCGAATCCAGCACCTATTCGGATGCTGTCGCCCTGTGCAGCGAAGAGAATATCTGCAATGTGCAGAAAACGATCATCGACGAAAATACCACCAAGATCCAGGGCCTGGTCCAGGGTAATTTCAATTACTTCCATCAGGTCCGTCTGACCCTGAACCGCCACAAGAATCACATCGTCTCCGGCTACAGCTGCGACTGCTATGCCCAGACCAGACTGAAGAACACCCCCTGCCACCACTGCGTCGCCCTGGCGCTGTATGTGGTCGACGAGGAGGAGATCGAGATGCCCGAAGCCGAGGCCGCCGCGGACGAGACTCTGCCCGCCGACTGGGTGGATCGGATCCTGGCCGGTCTGAAGACGCCCGAGGCAGAGCAGACTCCCGCCCCCGCGGAGGAGGAGATCCCCGCTGAGCCTGAGATCCCCGCCGAGCCCGTGGAGCCCACCGGCATGGAGATCCTCTTCGGCCACCTGCTGGACACCGAAGACGAGAACGGCGACCCCGTCCCCCTGTACTGGACCCCCAACGACACCTCCCGGGTCTTCCACACCAACACCGGCATCATCGGCACCATGGGCACCGGCAAGACCCAGTTCACCAAGTCCCTGATCACCCAGCTGTACCGCCAGCAGAGCTGCAATTTCGACGGCTCCCCCCTGGGCATCCTGATCTTCGACTATAAGGGCGACTACAACGAGAGCAAGTCCGATTTCGTCCGGGCCACCAATGCCAAGGTCCTGAAGCTGAACAATCTGCCCTTCAATCCCCTGGCCCTGGTCCGCCCCCGGGTTCCCAAGCCCCTGCTGCCGGTCCACACCGCCAACGCCTTCAAGGATACCCTGAGCCGGGTCTTCCGCCTGGGCCCCAAGCAGCAGACCACCCTGTTCTCCTGCATCATGGACGCCTACGCGGACGCCGGGATCAAGAAGAGCGACCCCACCACCTGGGTCAACACGCCCCCCACCTTCGATATGGTCAACGCGATCTACGAGCAGAAGGAGGAGGCCGCAAAGAACGACTCCCTGGCGGTCGCCATGCAGAAGCTGCAGATGTTCGAGCTGTTCGAGGGTAACCCCTACAGCACCCAGTCCCTGTTCGATCTGCTCAAGGGCGTGGTGGTCATCGACCTGTCCGGCTACGACGCGGACATTCAGAGCCTGGTGGTCGCCATCACCCTGGATCAGTTCTATGCCCAGATGCACGCCTCCGGCTCCAGCGCCACGAAGGGCCAGCTGCGCCAGCTGACCAAGCTGATCCTGGTGGACGAGGCCGACAACTTCATGCGGGAGGACTTCCCCGCCCTGAAGAAGATCATGAAGGAGGGCCGCGAATTCGGCGTGGGCACCATCCTCTCCACCCAGTTCCTGGACCACTTCACCACCGGCGATGACAACTACTCCCGCTACATCCTCAGCTGGGTGGTCCACAATGTGGCCGACCTGAAGAAGAGCGATGTGGAGTACATCTTCAAGGTCAAGGCCGGCTCCCCCGAGGCCGCTGCCGTTTACGACGCCATCAAGGCCAGCGACCGCTTCCAGAGTGCCGTCAAGATCGGCAACGAGCCCGTCTGCCGCATCCGCGACAAGGCCTTCTTCGAACTGTAACCGCTCCATAAAACCAAAACAGCCCGGACCGAATGGTCCGGGCTGTTAAGCTGTTTAAGCGCGGACCATCGGTCCGCGCCCGGTATGTCGTTGGATCAGACCTGCTCTTCGACCTTGTTGCCGCAGCTCATGCAGAACAGCATGCCGTCAGCCACGGGGGTACCGCACTTGCTGCACACCTTGCCCGTCACGGGAGCCTGCACAGGAGCCGGCTCCGGATTCAGCCTGCTGCCGCAGCCGCTGCAGAAAACCATATCCTTGTTGATCTTGGCACCACACTTGGGGCACACAGCAGCATTGTTCAGGGTGGCCATCTGGGCCTTGAAATCCGCGATCTGCCGATGCAGGTCGGTGATCTGGGCAAAGTACTCGGCGCCGGCTGCCAGGGGCTCCTCCCGATGGGCCTTATAGACCTCGAAGCCCAGCTTGTAGTATAGGTCGTTGATCTTTTTCTCAGCCTCATTGACCTGGGCGGTCAGCTTGGTCATCTCGGTCAGATCCTTGGCCTTCTGGACGGCGGTCTGGCTGGTGCTGGTCAGCTTATTCTTCACGTTATCGAAAAACGCCATAGTGATATCTCCTTTTCTGTCA
This sequence comes from Oscillospiraceae bacterium, assembly GCA_017409645.1. Classification (GTDB taxonomy): domain Bacteria; phylum Bacillota; class Clostridia; order Oscillospirales; family Oscillospiraceae; genus Faecousia. The sequence continues at coordinate 8,622 of JAFQSI010000289.1, forward strand.
GTATCATGGCTCCATTTTATCATTGACCATGATACATTTCAATAGGCTTCCTGCAAATCTTTTCCGGAATATGCTCTACAGCGCCAGCAGCTCCCGCCACCGGTCGATGTATGCTTTTGCCCAGTCGGCGGTGGCTCCCTCGGCTGCGATGCGCAGCACCGGCTCCGTTCCGGAGAACCGGCAGACCACCCAGCTGCCGTCGGCGAAGTACACCTTGCAGCCGTCGTCATAGCGGATCCGGTCGATGGGGACCACGAAGCCCGGGACCTGACGCTCCTCGTAGATCCGGCGCTTCAGCTCCTCCCGGCGGGTCGGGTCAAAGGCCAGAGACACCTCCGCGTAGCGCAGCTCCCCGTAAATCTCCACGACCTCCCGGTACAGCTCAGAGACGGATTTCCCCGTCACCGCCAGCATCTCCACCAGCAGCGCCGCGGCATAGATGCCGTCCTTGCCGGGGATGTGGCCGCGGACCGCCATGCCGCCGCTGGACTCGCCGCCGATGATGGCGCCCGTCTCGGCCATTTTCGCGGAGATGTGCTTGAAGCCCACGTTCACCTCATGGCATTTCTGGCCGAAGGAGGCCGCCACCCGGTCCAGCAGGTGGCTGGTGGAATTGTTGCGGACGCAGTCGCCCCGCCAGCCCTTATACTTCAGCAGATAGTAGTACAGCAGCACCACCAGGGTGTTGGCGTCCAGATACCGGCCGTTCTCGTCGATGACGCCCAGCCGGTCCGCGTCGCCGTCGGTGGCGATGCCCAGGTGGCAGTGGTTGTCCACGGTGTAGCCCGCCAGGTATTTCAGCGCCTGCTCATCCGGCGCGGGCATCCGGCCGCCGAAGAGGGTGTCGTGGTTCTCGTGGATCACATCCACATCGCACCGGCAGGTCATCAGGATCGTCCGCAGGGAGACATGGCTGACGCCGTACATGGGATCGAAGGCGATCCGCAGCCGGGCCCGCTTGATGGCGTCCACATCGATCAGCGCCAGGATGGAATCGATGTACTCGTTGAAGGGGTACCCCTCGGTGATGAGTCCCGCGGCCCTGCCCTGCTCATAAGGGATGCTCAGGACCTGCTCCGGCGTCAAACGGGCGATCTGCTCCTCGATCTGCTTCGTCACCGTCTGGTCCGCATCCCGGCCTCCGGCGGTGAAGATCTTGATGCCGTTGTAGATGGCGGGGTTGTGGGAGGCCGTGACGGCCAGCCCGCAGGGCAACCCCCGGTCCTTCACCGTGAACATGATCAGGGGCGTGGGCGAGGACCGGTTGATGACATAGGGCCGGAAGCCGTAGCCCGCCAGCACCTCTGCCGCCCAGAACATGGCCTCCTTGGACAGAAAGCGCCGGTCGTAGCCCAGGCAGATCTCCGCGCCGCCGTGGCCCTCCTGCTCCAGCAGTTTACATAACCCCGCCGTCAGCAGGCGGATATTCTCCTTTGTAAAGCCGTCGGCGATGATTTCCCGCCAGCCGCCGGTACCGAATTTGATCACAGCCGTCCCCCCTCTTTGGTTCTGTACCTTCATTTTATCGGGATGACTGCGGCTTGTCAACCACAGAAAAGGCCCTCCGGCGGGAGTCGGAGGGCCAGGGGGTATGGGGGATTACTCGGCGTAAGCCCGGTACAGGAAGGTCACGATCTGGGCGCGGTTGCAGATCTCATCCACGCCGAAACGGGTCTCGCTGACGCCCTTGGTGACATCGTTCTCCACAGCCCACAGGACGGGGGTGTAGTAGTAGATGTCGGCATCGGCCACATCGTTGAAGACGGACTCAGTCAGGGTGACCTCGGGCTTGCCCATGGCCCGGTACAGGAAGGTCACCACGTA
>JAFQSI010000290.1 GCA_017409645.1 Oscillospiraceae bacterium
GCCTGGGCGATCCGGGCCCGGTTGCAGCGGGTCTTCACCAGATTCCGGCGGGAGTATTCGGAGAACAGCACATCCAGCAGATACATCTGGGCGATCCGGGCCGCGATGGAGCCGGACTGCAGGGGATTTTCATTGGCGCCGCACTGCAGCACCACGTCCGAAAGGGCTGCGCCGGGGGAATGGGGGAACCGGGTCACCAGGATCACCTTTCCCCTCCGCTCCCGGGCCAGCTTCAGCGTCTCCATCATGGCCCGGGTGGAGCCGGAATAGGAGAAGAACAGGACCACGTCCTCCGGCTCCATCATGGCCGCCGCGATGGCCTGCATGTGGGAGTCCATGATCGCCACGAAGCGGTTGTCCACGGTGGCGAACAGGTGGGCCGCCTCCTGGGCGATGAGCATGGAGCCGCCCTGGCCCATGCACAGCACCCGCCCCGCCTTCTCCAGCAGGTCCGTCGCCCGGAGTACCGCGTCCGGATCCAGCAGATCCATGGTCTGGCCGATGGCCTCCATCTCGGCGGTGTAGAGCTTCCGGGCGATGGTGTCCACCGTGTCGCCCTGCTCGATCTGACCGGACAGGGGATTGTTGGCCGGCTTGAACCGCAGGGAGGTATTGGCCGCCGCCACCTTGAACTGGGCATAATTCGAATAGCCCACCCGGCGGCAGAACCTGGACACCGTGGCCTCGGCCACGGTGGCTCCGGCGGCAAGCTGGCTGATGGACAGATACGCCAGCGCATCCTGATTGGAGAGGATGTAATCCGCCAGCTTCTTCTCCGAAACGGTGAGCGAATAATATTCCTGACTGATGACCTCGAAAACATTGCCCGGATCTGCTGCCATGCTGAACACCTTGCCTTCCTGCTGCCTGCGGCATATTTTGAAAATAGTATAACATATCTGAAAATTTTTTCCAACCACTTTTTATTTTGGTTATTTTTGCCGAATCTAGTGACAATTGCCCCGCTGCGTGCTATGATAAACAAAAATGCCCGGAGGGACCCGTTCATGAAAAAACACATCGTCTGCTTTGGCGACTCCAATACCCACGGCTACTGCGCCGAGAGCTGGGACTGCGCCGATGGGGGCAGCCGCTTCAACGAGGAGGAGCGCTGGACCTGTCTGCTGCGGCAGCTGCTCGGACCGGACTACCTGATCCTGGAGGAGGGTCTGGGCGGACGGACCACCGTCTTCGACGATCCCCTGACGGAGGGACTGTCCGGCCTGAGCTGCATCTTCCCTGCCCTGCAAAGCCACAAGCCCGTGGACCTGCTGATCCTGATGCTCGGCACCAACGACACCAAGGAGCGCTTCGGCGTCAGCGCCGAGTGCATCAGCCAGGGAATGGAGCGTCTGATCGTCAAGGCCCGGAATACCGAATGCTGGTCCGGCGAAAGGCCCAACATTCTGCTGATCTGCCCGCCCCATATCCTGGACGGTGTTTATGACGGCCCCTTCGGCGGCACCATGGGGAAGGGCTGTGCGGAAAAATCCCAGGCTCTGGCCCCCTTCTACGAGGCGGTGGCCCGCCGCCGGGGCTGCGCCTTCCTGGACGCCGAGGGCGTGGCAGAATTCAACCGTACCGACTGCATGCATCTGACCCGCAGCGGCCACGCGTCCCTGGCCCGGAAGCTGGCGGAGCTGGTCCCCCAATTGGTGAACGATTATGAAAAACAGTCTGTTTGATGCCGAAAGCTGGCTCTGGAAGCCCTTCGGCTACGTTGCGGATTTTCTGATCCTCAGCGCCCTCTGGCTGCTGTGCAGCGTCCCCGTCGTCACGGCGGGCGCCGCCTTTGCCGCCCTGTATGACTGCTGCGCCCGGTGTGTGCTGGGCGGCGAGCAGGAGCTGCTCACCCGGTTCTTCCGGACCTTCCGCCGGGAGCTGAAATTGGGCAGCGGGAGCTTTTTGCTGTGGGCCGCGGTCCTGGGCGGCGGCGTGCTGCTCATCAGCACCTTTGCGGCCAATGCCGCAGGCACCGATCTGAATGTGACCCTGGCCTATGCCATGGCCGCCCTGCTGCTGTTCCTGACCGGCGTGCTTGCCTGGGTGTTCCCCCTGCTCTCGAGATTCACCTTCACCCTCGGCAGCCTTCAGACCACCGCCCTGCGGCTGAGTCTGGCCCAGCTGCCCCGGACCATCGCGCTGGCGGCGGTGGTGGCCGCCGGCGGCTGGCTCTGCCTGCGGCTGTGGCTGCCGATCATGGTGGTCCCCGGCATCGCGGGAGTGCTGGCAGCATACATCCTCGAGCCCGTGTTCCAAAAGTACGAAGCCGGCCTTGCCGGTACAGATAACGAAAACCAAAACGATAGATAAAAGGAAGGAAATTACCATGAAAAAATCCCTGAACGAGATCCTCGATATGATCAAGGGCAGCATCATCGTCTCCTGCCAGGCCCTGCCCAGCGAGCCCATGTACTGCGAAGAGATGTCTCTGATGCCCTTCTTCGCCCGGGCCGCCCAGCAGGCCGGCAGCAAGGTGATCCGCACCAGCTCCGTCCGGGACGTGATCGCCATCAAGGAGAAGACCGGTATGCCCGTCATCGGTCTGATCAAGCGCAACTACAAGGGCTTCGAGTCCTACATCACCCCCACCATGCGGGAGATCGACGAGCTGGTGGCCGCGGACTCCGACGTCATCGCCCTGGACTGCACCTACATGAAGCGGGGCGACTGCAAGACCATCAACCAGTTCCTGGCGGAGATCCGGGAAAAGTACCCCGATATCGCCCTGATGGCGGACATCTCCACCTTTGAGGAGGGCATCAACGCCTGGAAGTGCGGCGTGGACATCGTCGGCACCACCATGAACGGCTACACCCCCCACTCCGTGAAGACCGATGGCCCCAACTACGAGCTGGTGCAGCAGCTGGTCGAAGCTCTTCCCATCCCCGTCATCGCCGAGGGCCGGGTCCACTATCCCGATCAGGCGAAGAAAATGCTGGAGCTGGGCGCCCACGCCGTGGTGGTCGGCGGTGCCATCACCCGTCCCCTGGAGATCGCCCAGCGGTTCTACAAGGCCATCGAGGGCTGAGCATGATCTACGATACCATTGAAAATGCCCGGCTGTATAAGGGCATGAACCCCCATCTGGACAAGGCCATCGACTTCATGCTGACCCGGGATCTGAATGCCCTGCCCATGGGCCGGACCGAGATCGACGGCAGCAACGTCTTCTGCAACAAGATGGAGGCCTCCACCCTGCCCGCGGAGGAGAAGCTCTTTGAGATGCACCGGGTCTACATGGACATCCAGATCGACCTTCTGGGCAGCGAGGAGGTCCAGACCGGCGAGATCCGCGGCTTTTCCTGCCCCGACTTCTCCGCGGAGAAGGATGTGGGCTTCGGCGATTGCCCGGCCGTGGCCTCCTGCACCCTGACCCCCGGCAGCTTCACCCTGTGCCTGGCCGGGGAGCCCCACAAGCCCGGCATCCTGGTGGGGGACGATCCCCATCTGGTCAAGTGTGTTCTGAAAGTGCGCGCATGAGGAGAACATGATGAAAATTCTGGTTTTTGATATCGGCGGCACCTCCATCAAATACGGCGTCTGCGTGGACAACCGGCTGACGGAGGTCCATGAGACGCCCACCGAGGCGAAAAAGGGCGGCCGCCACATTGTGAACACCCTGATCTCCCTGATCGAACAGCAGTCCGGCTACGATGCCATCGGCATCAGCACCGCCGGTCAGGTCAACGCCCGGGAGGGGTACATCATCTACGCCAACGAGAACATCCCCAACTACACCGGCACCCAGCTCCGCCGGGAGCTGGAGGAGCGCTTCCATGTTCCCGTGACGGTGGAAAACGACGTGAACGCCGCCGCCATGGGCGAGGCCGTCTACGGCGCAGGCCGGGACTACCCGGATTTTCTGTGCCTGACCTACGGCACCGGCGTGGGCGGCGCCATCGTCCGGGACCGGCAGATCTACCACGGCAGCTCCTTCTCCGCCGCGGAATTCGGTGCCATCGTGACCCATGCAGAGGACCGGCTCTCGGGCAGCAGCTTCTTCGACGGCTGCTACGAGCGCTACGCCTCCACCACCGGCCTAGTGCGCATGGCCACGGCCTACGACCCCCAGCTGGACAACGGCCGGAAGATCTTCGCCCGACTGGAGGACCCCAGGGTCCGGGAGATCCTGGACCGGTGGGTGGACGAGATCATGCTGGGCCTGTCCTCCCTGACCCACATTTTCAACCCCGCGTGCATCGTGCTGGGCGGCGGCATCATGGTCCAGCCCCTGATCCTGGAGCTGATCCGGGAAAAGGTCAGCCGGTTCATCATGCCCAGCTTCGCCCGGGTGGACATCCGCCCCGCGGAGCTTGGCAACACCGC
>JAFQSI010000291.1 GCA_017409645.1 Oscillospiraceae bacterium
ACTGATCTTGCCACTTGTGTATGCTCTGACTATTCGTATCTTTTCTTCTGGTTTAATCCTTTTCCTTTTGGACATAGAAATACCCCCATAAGAGACAGCTTTTCTTTTTCACTGTCTCTTATGGGGGTAGCATATCAAAAGAGCGGGATTTCGTTTAGGTGGATCTTCTTCGGGGAGCATAATTGCTCCAGATCCGGAAGGCCGTGGACACCAGCAGGATGCCCAGGGCCAGGGCACCTGCGATGGCGGCGGTCTGGAAGCCCTTCTGGGCGAAGCGGGTCATCTCATTTTCCACCGCGTAGGCCATGGTGTAGTAGATGCCCGCGCCGGGGAGCAGGGGGAACAATGATACCACCAGATAGGAAATGGCAGGAAAGTGCCGGACGCGGGCCATGACCTCCGCGTATACCGACGCCACGATGCCGCCGATGAGATTTGCATAAATGACGCCTACGCCCAGCTCCTGCGCTGCGAGATAGGTACTCCAGGTCAGCACGCCGCCGATGCAGCAGACCAGGATGCCGGGGCCGTGGATGTTGAAGTAGATGGAAAAGCCCACGCAGCCGATGAACGCGCCGATATTGAGCATGACAGGGCCGTAGTCGGCAAGCCCAGTGCCCACGCTGATGCCCCACCAGCCGGCGGAGAGCTTCAGGGCCGCTGCGGTGCCCAGGGCGATGGCGACTGCGATCAGCAGCACCAGCACCACCCGGTTCAGGCCGGAATTGGTGTCGCCGTACATGACGTCGCGCATGGCGTTGGTAAAGAGGAGTCCCGGCACCAGCAGCATCAGGGCGCCGATGATGGCGGCGTCGGCGTTCTGGACAAGACCCAGGTGATAGGCGGCATAGGCAAAGATCGCCATGCAGAAGGCCCCGATGATGGTCCGGAAAAACTGGGTGGAGTTCAGCTTCTCCATCACCTTGTCCACCGCCAGCACGATCAGACCGCACAGTCCCGCGCCCAGGGCGTCGGCGAAGGTGCCCGAAAAGGTGAAGCAGAAGCCGAAGGAGGCCAGAAAGAAGCCCAGGGCCTGGAGGGGCAGGGTGTAGCTCCGGCGCATGCCGTCCACATGCGCGATCCAGCGCATCAGCTCCTCCGGCTCCGGGCGGCGGTTGCAGATGGCGCGGCTCAGGCCGGAGTACAGCTCCACCGCGTCCAGATCGTTGCCGTGGGGCCCGATGCGGCGCATCCGGGTCATGGGCTGGTCCGAGGCGGTGATGATGCTGACGATCAGGCAGTTGGGGATGGCGAAAGCCTCGGCCTCATAGCCATAGGTCTTCAGGACCCTGAGGATGGATTCCTCCACCCGGAAGGTCTCCGCGCCGGACATGGCCAGCCGGTAGCCCAGTGTGGTGGCGGCCTCCAGAAGCAGTCGTTCGTTCATGGCGTTCCCTCTTTTCTCGAAGTAAGACCAGTATACCAACGGGAAGCGCTTTTTACAAGAAAAAAGTGGAATTTACATTTTGAGACGGGTGTGGTAGAATAAAAAAGCCTTCCCCACTGGGGAAGGTGCCCCGACGCGCGCAGCGCGGCAGGGGCGGATGAGGTAGGGCAGCAGTACGGATTCGCCATAATCCGGCAGAAATCAAAATGCAGCACTGGACCTCACCCGGCTCCTTCGGAGCCACCCTCCCCAAAGGGGAGGGCAGATTGCCTGTGGAGGGAACATCATGAAAAAGAGATTCTTGTCCGTGCTGTGCATGGCTTCCGTATTTCTGTTCCTGCTGACCGCGTCCATCGGTCTGCCCATCTATATCCGGCCCTTTTACTATGCCCATATCGATGCGTATGAACTGGAGGAGCGCAGCGGCTTTACGGAGGCTCAGATCCGGCAGGCTTATGACGAGGTGCTGGACTACCTGACCCTGCCGGGGAAACAGTTCGGCACCGGCGTGATGGCCTGCTCCCACGAGGCGGAGCATCACTTTGCAGATTGCAGGGTGCTGTTTGACCTGAATGCGGTGGTTTTGGTGGGGTCCGGGGCGGTCCTGGTCCTTCTGCTTCTGATGCGGAGGAAATGGGGCCCCTACCGGCTGGGGAAGCGGTCCGCGGCCTTCTGGGCGGCGGTGCTGGCTCTGGCAGCGCCAATGATCATTGGTGCCCTGGCGGCCATCGACTTCGACCGGGCCTTTGTGATTTTCCACGGCATCTTCTTCCCGGGGAAGACCAACTGGATCTTCGACTGGCACGCAGACCAGATCATCCGGGTCCTGCCCCGGGAGTTTTTCCGCAACTGCGCGATTCTGATCGGCGGCGGGCTCGTCACCATGGCGGGCGGTATTCTGGCTTGGGAAAACCGAAAGAAATAAATGTTGGGAACGGCCTGTGTGCCGTTCCCTACGTTTTTTGTTATGGGTTATTCTCTCTGATTTCGATCCGTCCAAACCGTCTTCGGACTTTTGCATTGTATTGGAGCGTGTAGTCCGGGTCGCCCCGGCGCATGGCATCCCGGATGGCCTGCATTTCCCGCTGGATGGACGCCTCGTCGGCATACCAGCCCAGAAGATTGTTGTGGGGCCCCCAGAAAGCATTGTAGCCGCTGACGCCGAAGAGTGCGTATTTCGGTCCCCTGCGGCTCTTATAGGGCTGGGAACACACGATGTTGATGCACCGGACCAGGTTGATGCCGTTTTCTGCCAGGATCAGGATGCTCTCGGACGGAGCCGCAGCAGCGGGGGTTTTGCAGCATTGCGGCGGCAGCTCATCGAGCAGCAGCATATCCGCGGACACATGCAGCTCGGCGCACAGTGCCAGAAGCTTCTCCATCTCCGGGTAGG
>JAFQSI010000033.1 GCA_017409645.1 Oscillospiraceae bacterium
GCCTTCTTGGCGCCCATTCTTCTCAGTCTGATCTTAACCATGGTATTTTCACCTCCATAAAAAGTAGATAGTAGTCATTTCATATATCGCAAAGCAAATTGCTGTTACGAACGATCACATACCCGGGAAGCCGGGGAATCCACCGCCGAAGCCCTTCATGCGCTTCATCTTCCGGGTCATGCCGGGAGAGGAGAACTGGCGGATCATCTTACGCATCTGCTCAAAGGCCTTCAGGAGCTTGTTGACCTCCTCGACCCGGACGCCTGCACCGGCGGCGATGCGCTTCTTGCGGGATGCACCGATGATCTCGGGCGTCTCCCGCTCCTTGGGAGTCATGGACAGGATGATGGCCTCCTGCCGGGCCATGGCCTTATCGTCAAACTTGACGCCCTTGAGGTTCGCACCGCCGGGCATCTGGGCCAGGATGTCCTCCATGGAGCCCATGGACTTCATCTGGACCATCTGATCGTAGAAATCCTGAAGGGTGAAGCGGTTGGAGCGGAGCTTCTCCTCCAGCTCATCGGCCTTCTTGGCGTCGAATGCCTTCTCGGCCTTCTCGATCAGGGAGAGGATGTCGCCCATGCCCAGGATCCGGCTGGCCATCCGGTCGGGATGGAACTGCTCAATGTCCTCGAGCTTCTCGCCCATGCCGGCGAACTTGATGGGCTTGCCGGTGATGGCCTTGACAGACAGGGCTGCGCCGCCGCGGGCGTCGCCGTCGAGCTTACTGAGCATGACGGAGTCGATGTCCAGCCACTCGTTGAAGGACTGGGCCGCGTTGACGGCGTCCTGACCGGTCATGGCGTCGATGACCAGCATGATCTCGTTGGGCTTGACCTCGGCCTTGATGTTCTTCAGCTCATTCATCAGAGCCTCGTCCACATGCAGACGGCCGGCAGTGTCCAGGAAGACCATGTCGTGGCCCCGCTGGCGGGCGTGGAGGACAGCCTCCTTTGCCGTCTGGACGGGGTCCTGGGTGCCCTTTTCAAAGACAGGGATGCCCAGCTTCTCGCCGCAGACCTTCAGCTGCTGGATGGCAGCGGGACGATAGATATCGCAGGCGACCAGCAGGGGATTTCTGCCCTGGCGCTTCATCAGACCGGCGAGCTTACTGCCGTTGGTGGTCTTACCGGCGCCCTGGAGGCCGACCAGCATCACAACGGTGGGACCGTTGGGATTCGTAGTGATATGCTTTGCATCGGAACCCATAAGCTTGGTGAGTTCCTCGTTGACGATCTTGATGATCATCTGGGACGGAGTCAGAGACTCCAGGACCTCGGTGTCCACACACCGGGCGGATACGGACTTGATGAAGTCCTTGACGACCTTATAGCTGACGTCCGCTTCCAGCAGTGCCATACGGATCTCGCGCATGGCCTCCTTGATGTCGGACTCCTTGATGCGGCCCTTGCCGCGGAGCTTTTTGAAGGTCGAATTGATCTTTTCAGTTAAGCCTTCGAATGCCATAGTTTACTCCTCCAGTCCCTGGGCAGCGGCAATGATCTGCTCTGCCAGACGGGACACAGCGGTGTCGGAATGATCTCTCAGCTGCCGGGCGGCAGTCAGGATCGTCCGGGCCGCATTGCGGCAGTTCTGATCCCGGCGAACGCAGCCGGTCTTCTGCTCCATGTTTCGCAGCAGTGCTTCCGTGCGGCTCAGATTATCATGGACGCCCTGACGGCTGATGCCCAGCTCCTCGCCGATCTCGCCGAGGGAGAGGTCCTGATCGTAGCGAAGCTCGAAGCACTCCCGCTGACGCGGTGTCAGCAGATTGCCGTAGTAGTCATACAGCAAGATCAGTTCCAAACCATCCATGGGCTTTTTCCTCCGTCAAGTATCTGTCCTTGATACCTGGGGCATTATAGCATGCCGCCCGAAGCTTGTCAAGTATTTTTCCGTTACACCGTAAAATTATTTTTCGTATTTTTGTGCAGGATCACTTCCTGCGCTTCCACATTGCCAGCTGATAGATGCCGATGGCCAGTCCGCCCATCGCGAGGGCTGCCCCTTCAATCACCAGCAGCACTGCGCTGATAATGCCCAGCGATCCGCCGAGGATCGTAATGACCATGACCGCCGCCACGATCAGCGTCGGCAGGTACTTCTTCACCCTGCCCTCCAGGAGCAGGCAGCACAGCAGCTGCGCGATGAAGACGAGAAGTGCGACCGTCCAGACCATGCCGTTTTCCCTCCTATAAGATCACATGCCATACAGACCGCTCCCCCACCGTGACGGCGCCGAAGCGCTCATACAGCCGCAGGGCCAGCTCATTCGTGGACGCCACCTCCAGCTGCACAGTTTCCCCGTCCGTCAGGGTCAGCAGGGTCCCCAGGACGCGCGCCCCGGCTCCCGGGACCGTCGCGGCGATGCACAGGATCTCGCTGCCCCGGAGCCAGCCGATGCCCAGCAGCTTACCGGCGTCATGAACGAAATAAGCGCCGCCGGAGTTCACGATCTCCGTTTCATCCCTGGCCGTCAGGGTGGCGGCGTTGTCCACCGCGGCCATCCTTACATTGTAGATGTCCCGCCAGCGCCGGACCGTCTCCTCCGTCACCGGGAACACACATGCAGCGGGCTCCCGTTCCGCGGCAGACAGGCGCAGCTGAAGCACCCGGCAGTGCAGCGGCCAGGCTTTAAGCTCCGGATGGCCCTCCGCCAGGACCCGCTCCGCGCCGCACACCCGGCAGAAGCTGATGCACTCGCGCAGGTGCGCCTCCAGGCCTCCCGGCTGGACGTCGCGGATCTTCACATAGGCGGTCTGTTTGTAGGGGATCTCCTTCAGGACCAGCGTGGACACGCCGGTTTCCGTGTCAAAAATCGGAATATCCTTCAAAACCAAATCACCTCATGGTAAACTATACCATAAATAAGCAGCTGTTGCAAGAAATCATTTTTTGTGCTAGGATAAAAAGGAAGGAATTTGCGTAAACTTTCCA
>JAFQSI010000292.1 GCA_017409645.1 Oscillospiraceae bacterium
GAATCTGTTACGGAGGAGTACTCAAGCTGGTCGAAGAGGCGTGACTCGAAATCTCGTAGGGCGTGAAAGCGTTGCAAGGGTTCGAATCCCTTCTCCTCCGCCAGAAAAAGCACCCTTCGGGGTGCTTTTTCAACTAAATCCCGGATTTCATCGCGCAAAGCGCGATTTCATGAAAAAAGCATCCCCTGTTTTCGAAACAGGGGATGCTTTTTTATTCGGCTCAGGCCATCTCCAGGCTCAGCTTTCTGCCGCCCAGGATGTGGAAGTGCAGGTGGTGGACGGTCTGACCGGCGTCGTCGCCGCAGTTGGAGACGATGCGGTAGCCGTTTTCCAGGCCCTCGGCCTTTGCCACCTGGGCAGCCACCACCAGACAGTGGGCAACGACCCCGGCGTTCTCAGCGCAGACGGCGCTCATGCCGGAGATATGCTCCTTGGGGATCACCAGGATGTGGGTGGGAGCCTGGGGCGCGATGTCCCGGAAGGCCAGGCACAGGTCATCCTCGTAGACCTTGGTGGAGGGGATGGTGCCGGCGACGATCTTACAGAACAGACAGTTTTCCATGATTGATTTCTCCTTTTTTCCTTTGTGGGGATCAATACCCGAACAGGTGCAGCAGTCCGGTGCTGCCCAGGGCCATGATGCAGCCGGCCAGCAGGACGCCCAGGGCCACAGCGGCGGTGGTGGATTTCCAGCCCATGTTCAAAAGGCTGGCGGCCAGGGTGCCGGTCCAGGCACCGGTGCCGGGCAGGGGGATGCCCACGAACAGCATCAGAGCCACAAACAGACCCTTCCGGCTGGCGGTGGCCACCAGCTTCTGACCGGCCTTCTCGCCCTTGACCAGGATCTTCGTGAAGATGGGGCCGATCTTCGGCTTGTCGCTGCCCCAGAGCAGGACCTTCCGGGCGAACAGATAGATGATGGGCACCGGCAGCATATTGCCGACGGCACACACCGCGATGGCGTTCAGGGCCGGGACACCCATGGTGATGGCCGCGGGCACGCCGCCGCGCAGCTCCACCAGGGGGACCATGGAGATCAGGAACGCCAGAATATATTTTTTCAGCATCAATTTTTCACCTTTTTATTTGATATCCGGACCATTATAGCATGAATCCAGGTGCAATGCAACCGGAAAGGGACTCAGGAAAGATTAAGAATCTGTGAAAGCCGGTCCAGCGCCCCGGTCAGCCGATCCTCCTCCAGGCCGGAGTAATTGATGACCAGGCATTTTTCCGCCCAGCGGGGAACGGATCCCTCGTAGTAATCCCCCAGGCAGCGGACCCGGATCAGCGCATCGGCGCAGAACTGTTCCAGCTGCCGGTCTGTCAGGTCGGAGTCAATGCGCAGGAGGAAGTGGAGCCCCGCATCCTGCTCCAAAATGGAGATCCGGTCCGCAAAGGGGCTTTGCTCCAGGATCTCGATGACCCGGTTGCGGCGGGTCCGGTAGAATTTTCGCATCCGGTTGATGTGCTTCTCAAACCAGCCGCCGGAGAGGAACCGGGCCAGGGTGTATTGCTCGAAGGAGGGCACCGTGCAGCTGTAAAAGCCCAGTGTCTCCCGGAAGCGGGCCATCAGCGCGGGCGGCAGGATCATGTAGCTGATACGGATGGAGGGGGCCAGGGTCTTGGAAAAGGTGTTCATGTAGATGACCCGCCCTGCGTGGTCCATGGACATCAGTGACGGCACCGGATGGGCGTGGAAGCGGAACTCGGAATCGTAGTCATCCTCGATGATGCAGCGCTCCGGCGCGGCATAGGCCCACTCAAGCAGCTGCCGCCGCCGGGCGGCGGGGGTGACGATGCCCGTGGGGAAATGGTGGCTGGGGGAGCAGTGGAGGATCTGGGCGCTGCCCAGCTTTTCGGGCATGACGCCGAAGGCGTCCAGGGGCGCGCTGACGCACTCCACGCCGCCGGCGGCGTAGATCTTCCGGATCTTGTGGTAGCCGGGGTCCTCCACGGCGTAGCGCTTATCCCGGCCCAGGAGCTGGATCAGCAGATTGTACAGGAAATCGGTGCCCGCACCGATGAGGATGTTCTCCGGGTCCACCTGCATGCCCCGGAACTGCAGAAGATGGTCCGCGATGGCGCTGCGCAGCTCCGGATAGCCCTGGGGCGGCAGGGGCGTCAGGAGCCGGTCGCCGTAGTCCAGCATCACCTGCCGCTGCAGCCGCATCCAAACGGAGAAGGGAAAGCCCGTGGCGGGGGCGTTGGCGGTCAGGTCCAGCTCCCATTTGGGCGGGGCCTCCCGGACGGGGACGGGGGTGTGGGCGGCGGGGCGCTGGTGGGTGGATTCGACGAAATAGCCCACCTTCTCCTCCGAGCGCAGGTACCCCTCGGCCAGCAGCTGGGAGTAGGCGCCCTCCACCGTCACCTTGCTGACCTCCAGATGGGCGGCCAGGGCCCGCTTGGAGGGCAGCTTCTCCCCGGGGGAGAGCTTGCCCGTGAGGATATCCTCCCGGATGCATCGGTACAGACTCTCGTACAGGGGCACGCCGGGGGCCTTTTTCAGCTCATAGGTCAGCATGGCGCACCCCCAGACCGTTGCACCGGTCCCACAGGGCCAGGACCAGTCCCTCGTGGACGGTGATCCGGGCGGGCTTCCTCACAAAGTGGTTGCTGACTCCCAGGGGGAAGTCGGGCGTCAGGGTGCCCCGGCTCAGCGGGTATTGCAGCCCTCCGATGGTCACCTCCGCCCCGGCACCCAGGCAGAACAGGGACAGGATGCCGCTGGCAGTCTCCGGAAAGGCGATGGTCTCGCCGGAGAGGACCGTGACGATGTACTCCCGCCCGATCAGAACGCCCCGGGCCCCATGGGAGGCCAGATACGCCAGGGTCTGGAAATTGGCCACGGTGTGGTCCAGCCGGGGACCGTCCAGGCTTCCGTAGAACATGAAAAAATCGCACCCCCGCTCCAGGGCCAGCTTCACCGCCAGCATGGTGTCGGTGTCGTCCTTCTCCACGGGATAGACCCGGGAGTCGGCGGGCACATAGCCCAGGGAGTCAAAATCCCCCAGGATCACATCTGGATGAAGCCCCAGAGCCTGGGTATGCCGCAGCCCACCGTCGGCGGCGATGACAAGGGCGTCCTCGGGAATGGGAAAAAGCAGACCGTCAAATCCGGCAGCACAGAAAATTACACACGGTTTCATGATTTGACCTCGCAGAAATGGAAAGTTGAAAATTGAAAGTTGAAAATGAATATAATTTTCCATTTTCAATTATCAATTCTCAATTTCATTATACCATCCTGGCCTGAAAAAAGGAAGTCCCGTTCTGATGCCAGAACGGGACAGCGGCTCATTTCATAAATTTCTCGATCGCCTCGCACAGGTCGTCGATGGCGGCCTCGTCGCCGGCCTGGACGGCGTCGACCATGCAGTGGCGGATGTGGTCATTGAGGATGACCT
Organism: Oscillospiraceae bacterium; assembly: GCA_017409645.1. Lineage (GTDB taxonomy): Bacteria > Bacillota > Clostridia > Oscillospirales > Oscillospiraceae > Faecousia. The sequence continues at coordinate 3,408 of JAFQSI010000292.1, forward strand.
TGCCGGTGTTGTCGATGGCGCTGCGCACCGCAGCCAGCTGCACCAGCACGTCGGAGCAGTCATAGCCCTCCTCCACCATCCGCTTGACCTTGCTCAGGTGGCCGATGGCCCGGGCCAGACGGTTGATGACCGCCTTCTGGTTCTCGTGGACGTGACCGTGGGAGTGGGGGACGCCATGCTCATGCATCCAGGCGTGGTCGTGTTCGTGTTCATGATCGTGGTGATGGTCGGACATGGTCTGGCCTCCTTTCTTTTCGGTATTATACCATTTTCTGCCGGGGTGCGCAACCGACCCCAGGGGATAATCGCGAAAAATAAATGTTTTGACATTATTGCATATCGATATTATAATATAGAAAACCCAATAAGGAGGAACCTATCATGCATCACGATCCCGATCATATCTCCGGTGGTCATCACCACCATGAGCATACCCACGCCCACACCCATGAGCATACCCATGACGGCGTGGCCCATTCCCACGAGCATACCCATGCCCACGACCACGATCACGCCCATCCCCACACCCACGAGCATCTGCATGACCATGGCCACGAGCATACCCACTGCCATTCCGACTGCGGCTCCTGCCAGAGCAAGTGCGAGCATACTCCCATGGAGGAGCTGCTGGCGCTGATGCAGTACATGGTCGGTCACAACGCCGCCCATGCCCGGGAGCTGGCAGAGCTGGCCAAGCAGTTCCAGCTGGCAGGCAATCCCGCCGCCTTTGAGCAGGTCATGGCTGCCGTCTCCGATTTCGAGAAGGGTAACATGCGCCTGAGCGTGGTGCTGAACAGCCTGAAGTAAGGGGGAGCTGCCATGTGCCTGTCTACCGTCTATAAGAACACCATGACCCCCGACGCCGTGGTCCTGCGCAACGTCATGAAGATCGAGTGCAAGGACGGCGTCATCGTCCTGACCGACCTGATGGAGCGCCAGGTGGCCGTCGAAGGCACCCTGGAGCTGGCCAACCTGGTCGAGGGCTACGTCCTGGTCAGGGAAAACTGATAACGGAGTCCCCCGATGCTGATGCATCGGGGGCTTTCAGCTTGTCAAGGCAAAAAGGCGCATCCGAAACGGATGCGCCTTTCTTGCGATACGAATTATTCCACGATGCCCTGGATGGCGAAGCGGGAGATCTGGATGATGGTCTTGGGTGCGACCTCCACGTCGATGATCTCCTCCTGACCCAGCCGCACCACCTTGCCGTAGATGCCGCCGGCGAACATGACCTTGGAGCCCACCGCCAGGGTGGTGTGCAGGTCACCGATCTGCTTGCGGCGCTTCTTCATGTTCACGGCGGAGATGACGGTGAGGATCATGGCGATGACGCCCATGATCACCGCCAGGGTGATGCAGGTCCAGAGAACGACTTCCCAGTTAATCATCAGATGCCGTCCTCGTCCTCTTCAACTTCCTCGCGCTCGGTCATCTGGAAGCGGACCACGTTGTCCTTGCCCTCGAACAGCAGCTCCTCGGCCATGGCCTCGGCGTCGTCGGAGAAGCTGGCCATGGTGGCAGCGGTGATGATCATGGGCAGGTTGGTGCCGGACAGCACGATGATCTGCTTCTCGGGCAGGGTCATGGCGCTCTCAACGGCGGTGCGGAAGGGGGAGCCGCCGGGCAGGTCGGACAGGACGATGATGCCGTCGCAGTCGCCCAGCTCGTTGTAGGCGGCGATCAGCTTCTCGGACAGCTGCTCGGTGTTCATGCCCTCTTCGAAGCAGACGTACTTGGTCAGCTCGTTCTCACCAGCGATCATCTTGGCAGAAGACTGCATGCCGGCGGCGAACAGGCCGTGACCGGTAATAACCAAACCAATCATTTCTATTTTCCTCCTAATTCAATCAGTTCAGGGTGTAGGGGTACAGGATGACGCCCTTGACAACGCGGTTGACCTCGCCGGTGGGGCAGGGATTGTCGGGGGTGATGCCCATGGACAGGGACTTCATGACGGCCAGAGTCTGGGCGAACATGATGAAGTCCAGGCCCAGCATGATGTTCTCCATGTCGCAGCCGACATCGATCTGGATGGCGTAGTCAGCCAGCGCCTCGATGCCCTCGCAGGCCTTGTTGTAGACGACGGCGATCTTGTTGCCCTTGCGCTGGCCGGCCATCTCCTTGATCAGGTCCAGCTCGTACTGACGGCGGTAGGCGTCGTCGGACAGGTAGGCGACGGTCAGGGTGGAGTCGTTGATGATGGACTTGGGGCCATGACGGAAGCCCAGCTGAGAGTCGTACATGGTGGCGACCTTGCCGGCGGTCAGCTCCAGCATCTTCAGAGCGGACTCCTGAGCCACGCCCTTCAGGGCGATGTTGCCCAGGTAGACGATGCGGTCGAAGTCGAACTCGCTGACGATCTTGGCGACGGCGTCGTACTGATTGTTCAGGAAGTTCTCACCGGCGACGCAGATCTTCTCCACGGCGGCGGTGATCTCCTCCAGCCGGTCCAGGTTCAGGGCCAGGTAGGTGGCCAGATACATGTTGGAGTAGCTGGAGGTCATGGCGAAGGACTTGTCGTGGGTCTCGGGGGTCAGGTTCAGAGCAAAGCAGTTGTCCCGGGAGTCAGCCAGCTTGGACAGGGCGCCCTCGCAGTTGCAGGTGACGAACAGGTGGTACAGGTTCTCGCACACGACCTCGGCGGCCTCGACGGAGCCGACGGACTCGGGGGAGTTGCCGGAACGGCCGAAGTTGACCAGCAGGGTGGGCTTGGTGCGGGACAGGGTGTCCTCGGGATTGGGGACGATGTCAGTGGAGGCGTAGGACTTGACCTTGAAGTTGTACTTCTTGTTCAGGGCGTGGTACAGGGAGTTGCCAACGAACTCGCTGGTGCCGGCACCGGTCAGAACGATGTCGAAATCCTCGGCCTTGACGACCTGGTCCAGGAACTTCTGCAGCTCGTCCTTGCACGCGGCCAGCTGTGCGCAGGTCTTGCGCCAGGTGGCGGGCTGCTGATAGATCTCGTGGATGGTAAAAGCAGAGAAGGTCTCCTTCATCTGCTCCTCGGTGTAGTTAAAAATGCTCATCGTTTATTTAACCTCCCTAAAAGTTTTGGCTATAATATTGTAGCATAGTGGATAATCAAAAACAAGCAGTAAATTAAAAGATGCAAGAAACAGACCGAAAAATGTAAATCATTTTTGTGCAGATTGCGCTATAATGTAGGTACATTCCCATAAGTCAAGGAGGTTTTTCAATGATCATTCAAAGCAAGAAAGTATGGATCGCGGATCAGTTTATCGCTGCCCAGATCGAGATGGACGGCGGTAAGATCACCGGTATTTACCCCTATGGCACCAAGGAAGCAGACGTGGACTATGGCGACAAGCGCATCGTCCCCGGCTTCATCGATGTCCACTGCCACGGCGCTTTCACCTTCGACACCAACGATGCCCATCAGGAGGGTCTGCGCAACTGGACCAAGAACATCGTTTCCGAAGGCGTTACCGCATTCCTGGCAACCACCATCACCCAGAGCGAGGAGGTCCTGACCGACGCCGTGGCCAATGTCGCCAAGGTCATGGAGGAGGGCTACGAGGGCGCCGAGATCCTGGGCATCCACTTTGAGGGTCCCTACCTGGACATGAAGTACAAGGGCGCCCAGCCCGAGCAGCACATCGTCAATGGCACCATCGAGCAGTTCGAGCGGTACCAGGCTGCTGCCAAGGGTAACATCCGCTATATCACCATGGCCACCGAGACGGACGCCGATTTCGAGCTGACCCGCTACCTGGCCGACCGCGGCGTGGTCGTCTCCATCGGTCACAGCGCCGCCACCTATGAGCAGGCCTGCATGGCCTACGCCAACGGCGCCAAGTGCCTGACCCACGTCTACAACGGCATGACTCCCTTCAATCACCGGGCCAACGGTCTGGTGGGTGCCGCCTTCCGTCTGCGCACCATGTACGGCGAGATCATCTGCGACGGCAACCACTCCACCCCCGCCGCTCTGAACATGTTCTTCATGAGCAAGGGTCCCGACTACTCCATCATGGTCTCCGACGCCCTGATGGCCAAGGGCACCCCCATCGGCAGCCACCACATCTTCGGCGGCAACGAGATCGAGATCTATCCCGACGGCAGCGCCCACCTGGTCTCCACCAAGGGCCTGGCCGGCTCTACCCTGAAGCTGAACGAGGGTCTGCGGATCCTGGTCGAGGAGGCTCTGGTCCCGTTCAACTATGCCATCAACGCCTGCACCCTGAACCCCGCCAACTGCCTGGGTATCGCCGACCGCAAGGGCTCCATCCGGGTGGGCAAGGATGCGGACATCGTGGTCCTCGACAAGGATTACGCCGTCGTGCAGACCTACTGCATGGGCGAGGCCAAGCTGTAATATACTATTTCAGGAGGAATAATCGATATGAAACATCCCCTTCAGGTCATGATGGAAAAGCGCCGCCAGGGCATCCGCTGCGGCATCCCCTCCTACTGCTCCGCAAATGAGCTGGTTCTGGAGATCGCCCTGCGCCGCGCAAAGGAGCAGAACAAGCCCGTTCTGATCGAGGCCACCGCCAACCAGGTCAACCAGTTCGGCGGCTACACCGGCATGATGCCCAAGGACTTCTATCAGATGGTCCTGAAGATGGCCCAGGCCATCGATCTGCCCGAGAGCATGGTCATCCTGGCCGGCGACCATCTGGGCCCCCTGACCTGGCAGAAGCTGCCCGAGAGCGAGGCCATGGCCAATTCCTATGAGCTGGTCTACCAGTACGCCCGCGCCGGCTTCACCAAGATCCATCTGGACACCTCCATGAAGGTCGCCGACGATCCCGAGGGTCTGCTGTCCACCGAAACCATCGCCCGCCGCGGCGCTATGCTGTACAAGGCCGCCATGAAGGGCTACGAGGAGCTGAAGGCTGAGAAGCCCGACGCCATCCGTCCCGTCTTCATCGTCGGCTCCGAGGTCCCCATCCCCGGCGGCGCCACCGAGGCCGAGGATACCCTGGCTGTCACCAAGCCCGAGGCATTCCTGGACACCGTCAACACCTACACCCGGGTCTGGACCGAGGAGGGTGTCGGCGAGGGCATGAAGGACGTCATCGCCGTTGTCGTCCAGCCCGGCGTTGAGTTCGGCGACGAGCAGGTCTTCGACTACAACTCCGAGGCCGCCCAGGAGCTGACCGCCATGCTGAAGGACTACCCCGACTTCTGCTTCGAGGGCCACTCCACCGACTACCAGACCCCCAAGTGCCTGTATGACATGGTCACCGACGGCATCGCCATCCTGAAGGTCGGCCCCGCCCTGACCTTCGGCCTGCGTGAGGCGCTGTTCGCTCTGAGCAAGATGGAGGCCGAGCTGGTCCCCGCTGAGGAGCGCGCCAACTTCATCGATGTGCTGGAGAACACCATGCTCGCCAACCCCAACAACTGGAACAAGCACTACCACGGCGACGAGCGTCAGCTGGCCCTGTGCCGCAAGTACAGCTACTCCGACCGCGCCCGCTACTACATCGGCCAGCCCGAGGTGGTCGCCGCCATGGAGAAGCTCTTCGCCAACCTGCGCAAGTACACCATCCCCATGAACATGCTGCACCAGTATATGCCCCTGAGCTACAACCGCGTCCGCGCCGGTGAGCTGAAGCTGGATCCCAGAGAGCTGGCCATGGACGGCGTCGCCCAGTTCATGATGGACTACGAGTACGCTGTGTAAGAGCCGGAAAGAGGTAAAATGGACTTTCTGACCCTGCTTTCGTATTTCCTTGCCATCGTGGAGACGGCAGCATTGATCGGCACCCTGGTCTATGTCACCCGGGCCATGCATGAAAAGAAGCTCCTGCGCAACACCCAGGGAAAAAAAGGTGCTGTGAGCAAGGAGCAGGTGGATAAGACGGTGAAGCTGCACTACCGCAATGCCGGGATCTTCTTCACGGTCTACATCGTCCTGAATTTCATCCGCAATTTCAGCGGGATCTTCGACTGACCGTCAATACTACAGCTGAATCTGAAAAGAATCGTGGCGGGGCCGCCGC
>JAFQSI010000293.1 GCA_017409645.1 Oscillospiraceae bacterium
CACCGCTGGCGGGGAAGGCGAAGCGGTCGTCGGCGGTGTACTGGGTACGGACGATGCTCTTCAGGCCCTCCTTGGCAGCCAGCAGAGCCTCATAGACGGCCCGGATGTCATCCGCGGTGGCGGAAGCATCGTCCAGAACGGTGTTGGCCGCAGTCAGGGCCTCGCTCAGGACAGCCCAGCTGTCAGCGGTGTACAGGCTGGAATCCAGTGCAGCGCACTCGTTCACCAGAGTCCGGAGGAGGTCCTTGGTGAAGCGCTCAGTATCCTTAATGGTGATCCGGGCCACGGTGTTGAAGCCCAGGATCAGGCCCTCGGTTTCGGTGGACAGCTCCACGGTGAAATACTGGTCGCCGGTGGTGTTGGTATTGCGCTTGGTGCGGACCAGAGCGGTCTTCTCAGTTTCACCCTCAGCGAAGGTGACCTCGGTGATCAGCTCGGTGTCGTAGTCGCCCTGGACGGCGGAGCCGGGATTGGGGGAGACCAGAACGGTGGCAGTGCCAACGGAGCCGCCCACGCGGACCAGCTTGACCTCCATCGTCTGATCCTCGTCCATGGTGTACTTTGCACTCTCGAGGCCGACCATGCCGACGCCGCCGTTGTTGATGACGTAAGCGCCGTCAATGCCGATGGCGTTAGAGGTAGCAGTCAGGGTCAGGGTATGCTCACCATGCGCCAGGTCGGGGGAGGTGTAGATGATCTGTCCCAGGGAACGGGAGGATGCCCAGGTGTTGATGGAGGTGGTAACACCGTCAACAGTCACATTGGCGGTGCCGTGGTTGGGATCGATGGTGCCCACCAGATAGATCTTGGATCCGGTGAAGTTCACGGTGAAGCTTGCACCTGCGTTGCACCACTTGCTGGTCTGCTCGATGGGGAACTGAGAACCGGACTCGTTGTTCCAGGTGCCGGTGAAGCTGAAGCGGGAATCCCGCTCGTCGATGACCTCCATGCCGTCGGGCGCGCCGGTGCCCAGGGCGAAGCCCTCGGATGCCTTGTAAATGCCGACCTCAGCCAGCATGGGGACGGAGCCCTTGGCGGCGGTGTTGGAGCCGGAGTAGGTGTAAACGCCGGTGTCATTGGTGGAGACGGTGATCTTCACATACCGGGCCTTGACGGGGGCGGTCCGGACCAGGCGCTTGGCGCCGATGGTGGTGCCCTCCTTCATGGTGGACCAGCTGCTGCCGTCGTTGCTGTACTCCACCCGGAAGGAGGTGATCCGCTGACCGAACTCAATGGACTCCTCGATGGAGACAACGTCGAAGGTGGTGGTCTTGCCCAGATCCATCAGGATGGAGCCGGAGGTGGTGTTGTCCTCGACGGTCCAGTAGGTCAGAGGATCGCCGTCGAGCAGGTTGGCGGGAGAATAGGCGATGTCATTGCCGCGGACCTCCGTCGCGGAGATGGCCGCATCCGCGGCACGGTTGGTGGCAAAGGTGCCGGAAATGGCCTCGCCGAACTCGGCGACACGGTCCAGGATCAGCTGATCCACGTTGCCCTGGTTGTTGGGGGGAACGTTGAGCAGCATGACGGAGTTGTAGCCAACGGAGCTGAAGTACCGGTTGGCCAGATCCGCCATGGTGGCCGGGGTCTTCTTGCTGTTGCCCCAGAACCAGCCGGAGGTGATCTTGGAATCCGCCTCGGGGACGGTCCACTGGTTGCCGTTGGACCAGCCTGCGGTGTAGGAGCCGATGTTGTTGCTGTTGATGGTATTGCTGGTCTTGTCGGTCACAGACTTGGACCAGGTCTGCTCATTGGACAGACCGGACTCGTTGCCGATCCAGCGGACGCCGGTGTAAGCCTCGGCGCCGAAGAGCATGGCGTCGGCAGGATAACCGGCTGCCACGCCCTCGTACTTCTGGATGGTGGCAAACCATCTCTGGAAGTCGTAATCCTGGGCGTTGGCGCCGCTGCCCTTTGCGCCGTCCATCCAGACCTCGACGAAGTGACCGTCGTTGCCGTAGAGGGGATTGCTGAGGATCTCCTCCAGCTGGGCATTGTAATAGTCGTTGTAGTCGATGGCGTCGGTGGAAGCGTTGCCGCCGGTGCCGCTCGGGATGTAGTAGCCGTAGGCGGGATCATGGATGTCCCAGGGGGACAGGTACAGACCCATATCCAGATCATACTTGGTGCAGGCTGCGGAGATCTCCGCCAGGACGTCGCCGCCCATACCGTCGTAGTCGTAGCCGCCGTAGCTGGACTGGCTGGAATTGTAGGTGCTGTAGGCACTGTTCCAGATGCAGAAGCCGTCGTGGTGCTTGGCGGTCACGATCAGGGTGCCGAAGCCGGCCTCCTTCAGGCTTCTGACCAGCTGCTCTGCATCAAAATTGTCCTCCAGCTTGAAGATCTGGTCGGGAGTTTTGGTGCCGTAGCTTTCGCCCCATTCAATTTCGTTGAACGTGTTGGGGCCGAAATGGCAGAAGGCCGACAGGCCCTTCTTCTGGTACTGATACTGGTTTGCATCAGGAACCACTGCGTCTTTTTCCGGAGCCGCTGTGCCGTTGTCTGCCAGGGAATCCACGGTCACATAGATGTCCGCGGCCTCAGCCCTCGCAGAAAAGGCCCCTGCGGCCAGGGAACACATCAGTGCGGCGGCCAGCACCAATGCGATCCATCTTTTTCTTGCGCTCATTCTTTTTCCTCCTTGTTTTTTTACCACCGTGGTTGGATCACAGCCACAGAATGGTTTGAACCTATTATACCAAAGGATCACCTTTGTTACCCCCCCCGAATTTTCCACAAACATTTTCACTTATTTTGTCAATATTGACGAACCCCTTTGCTTAACAAGAAAAAGGCCCTCCGGCGGGAGCCGGAGGGCCAGGGGGTATGGGGGATTACTCGGCGTAAGCCCGGTACAGGAAGGTCACGATCTGAGCGCGGCTGCAGATCTCAGCAACGCCGAAGCGGGTGTCGCTGACGCCCTTGGTGATGCCGTTCTCAACGGCCCACATCACGGGCTCGTAGTAGTAGATGTCGGGATCTGCCACATCCTTGAACACGGACTCAGTCAGGGTGACCTCGGGCTTGCCCTTGGCACGGTACAGGAAGGTCACCACGTAAGCACGGGTGCATTCCAGATCGGAACCAAAGTGGGTCGCATCGATGCCCTTGGTGATGCCGTTCTCCAGGGCCCACAGGACTGCCTTGTGGTAGTAAATGCCATCGGCCACATCCACGAAGGGA
>JAFQSI010000294.1 GCA_017409645.1 Oscillospiraceae bacterium
ATGCGCGAGCGCCTGGCCGCCGAGATCATGGACGCTGCCAACAACACCGGCAACGCCGTGAAGAAGCGCGAGGATACCCACAAGATGGCCGAGGCCAACAAGGCATTCAGCCACTTCCGCTGGTAATTTAGTAAGGAGAATCCAATGCCTAGACAGTATTCCCTGGAAAATACCAGAAACTTCGGCATCATGGCTCACATCGATGCCGGTAAGACCACTACCACCGAGCGTATTCTGTTCTACACTGGTAAGAACTATAAGATCGGTGAGACTCATGACGGCTCCGCTACCATGGACTGGATGGCTCAGGAGCAGGAGCGTGGTATCACCATCACCTCCGCTGCTACCACCTGCTTCTGGAAGGGCTGCCGCCTGAACATCATCGACACCCCGGGCCACGTCGACTTCACTGTTGAGGTCGAGCGTTCCCTGCGCGTCCTGGACGGTGCTGTCACCGTTCTGTGCGCCAAGGGCGGTGTCGAGCCCCAGACCGAGACCGTCTGGCGTCAGGCCGACGAGTACAAGGTCCCCCGTATGATCTACGTCAACAAGATGGACATCCTGGGTGCCGACTTCTTCCGCGTTCTGACCATGATCGACGAGCGCCTGAAGTGCAACGCCGTGCCCATCCAGCTGCCCATCGGTTCCGAGTCCTGGTTCAAGGGCAATGTTGACCTGATCAAGATGAAGGCTAATGTCTTCTATGATGACAAGGGCGTCGACGTCCGCGAGGAGGAGATCCCCGAGGATATGATCGACATCTGCGAGGAGTACCGTGAGAAGATGATGGATGCCATCACTGCTCTGGACGACGACCTGGCCATGATGTACCTGGAGGGCGAGGAGATCTCCGAGGAGATGATCAAGGCTGCCATCCGTAAGGCCACCCTGGCCAACGAGATCGTGCCCGTCGTCTGCGGTACCTCCTACAAGAACAAGGGTGTCCAGATGGTTCTGGACGCTGTGGTCGACTTCATGCCCAGCCCCCTGGACAAGAAGGGCATCAACGGCATCGACCCCGCCACTGAGGAGCCCGACTTCCGTCCCGCTTCCGATGAGGCTCCCTTCTCCGCTCTGGCCTTCAAGATCGCTACCGACCCCTACGTCGGCAAGCTGTGCTACTTCCGTGTCTACTCCGGTATCCTGAACAAGGGCACCACCGTGCTGAACTGCACCAAGGGCAAGACCGAGCGTATGGGCCGCATCCTGCAGATGCACGCCAACCACCGTGAGGATCTGGACGTCGTCTACGCCGGCGATATCGCCGCCGTCGTCGGTGTCAAGAACACCACCACCGGTGATACCCTGTGTGATGAGGATCATCCCATCATCCTGGAGTCCATGGTCTTCCCCGAGCCCGTTATCGAGGTCGCCATCGAGCCCAAGACCAAGGCCGGTCAGGAGAAGATGGGCATCGCTCTGGCCAAGCTGGCTGAAGAGGATCCCACCTTCCGCACCTACACCAACAAGGAGACTGGTCAGACCATCATCGCCGGTATGGGCGAGCTGCACCTGGAGATCATCGTCGACCGTCTGCTGCGTGAGTTCAAGGTCGAGGCCAATGTCGGCGCTCCCCAGGTTTCCTACAAGGAGACCATCCGCAAGTCTGTCGAGCAGGACACCAAGTATGCCCGTCAGTCCGGCGGTAAGGGCCAGTACGGTCACGTCAAGATCCGCGTCGAGCCCAACGAGCCCGGCAAGGGTTAC
>JAFQSI010000295.1 GCA_017409645.1 Oscillospiraceae bacterium
CCGTCGGCCTTGGGGGACTCCCGCAGCTCCTGCAGATAGGTGGAGAAATGCTCCTTGATGGCCTCGGGGTCGCCGAAGAAGGCGGGGTTGATGGCCATGTAGCCGTGGCAGATGTTGCCCTTGCCGCCGGTCATGCAGTAGTTGGAGGTGGCGCCCATGGAGAGGATGGAGGAGAAGATCTCGCAGAGCATGCCGTAGCCGTAGCCCTTGTGGGAGCCCAGCTTCTCGGTGGCGCCGCCCAGGGGCATGATGCCGCCGCCGTTCTTGGCGACGATGTTGGCCAGGACGTCGGGAGCGTCGGTGGAGGGATGGCCGTCCTTGTCCAGGGCCCAGCCCTCGGGCAGGGGCTTCTCCATCTTGTTGTACATCTCCAGCTTGCCCCGGGTGACCACGGTGGTGGAGCCGTCAAAGAGGAAGTCGTAGGGCTCGGCGGGGAAGGCGCAGGCGATGGGGTTGGAGCCCAGCATGGCCTTGCGGCCGAAGGTGGGGACCATGATGGCTTCCGAGTTGGTGCAGCTGAAGCCCATCAGGCCTTCCTTGCAGGCCATTTTGGCGTAGTAACCGGCGATGCCGTAGTGGTTGGAATTGCGCACGGAGACGATGCCCACGCCTGCAGTCTTGGCCTTGGCGATGGCCATCTCCATGGCCTGATGGCTCACCAGCTGGCCCATGGCGTCATGGGCGTCGATGACGGCGGAGATGGGCGTCTCAAAGACCACCTCGGGCTTGGCGTCCAGGCGGATCATACCCTTTTCGATGCACTTGTGGTAGCGGACCATGCGCTGCATGCCGTGGGATTCAATGCCGAACAGGTCGGAGGTCAGCAGGACATCCTGGATGATGTTGGCCTCTGCTTCGGAAAAACCAAACTTACGGAAGGCGTCCATGCAGAACTGATGGAGGGTCTCATAGGACCAATACTGATATGCCATGATCAAATACCTCATTTCTCCTGAATAACAGGGAATTCGTCCATATGTAATGCACATATAGTTCGTCATTTTCTTTATACTGTTTTTCCGCCGGGAAGTCAATTCGCGGGGATATGGAAATTTCATACAGGGTTTTGGACAAAATGACGATGATACAATTAAAACACAATGGACACCTTGTGAAATGTGACCTAATACCGACAGAGGTTCGGATTTTCCAAAACGCTGCCGTCTTCCAGGGTATCTCACAGCAGTTGAATAAAGTGTCTCCAAGGTTCACCTTTTAGGTGCGGCTGTCATTATGCTTGAAGCGGGCCCAGGTATTTTATGGAATGTGCCAGTTGTTTGCGCAACCGTTTATCCTTATAATATGGGGGAACAATCGCCCTCGGGCGACAGAGAAAGGATGAATCAAATGAAGAAAACCAATCACCCCATCAGGCGCTCCCTGTGCCTCCTGCTGGCGCTGGTCATGGTGCTGGGCATGCTGCCCGGCGTCCGGGCAGCCGGGGAGGAGCCCGCTCCTGCCGGTACATACTATGTGGCCGGTGTTGCCGCCCTGTGCGGCAGCGAGTGGAACGAGGCCGACCCTGACAACCTGATGACCTGGAACGGGGAAACGGGCCTGTTCGAGAAGGTCTATGCCGACGTGGCCGTGGGCACCTACCAGTTCAAGGTCACCGACGGCACCTGGAACAATGCCTGGGGCAAGGATGGCCAGAACTACACCTTCCAGGTGTCCGCCGTCTGCGACGTGACCGTCACCTTCGACCCCGACACCAAGGCTGTCAACGCCACGGGCGACGGCGTGGGTGCCGTCACCGGCATCGAGATCAAGTCCATCACCGCCGTGGGCGGCGGCAAGGGCAATTTCCTGAACGGCAAGAGCTGGGATGTGGCCGCAGCCGCCAACCACATGACCGCCAGCGGCAGCGTCTACACCATCACCTATGAAAATGTGGCCGCCGGTACCTACGAGGTCAAGTTCGCTGCCAACGACTCCTGGAACGACAACTGGGGCTCCAACGGCTCCGCCTACGCAGGCGGCAGCGCCGAGGCCGTCTACAACGGCCAGAACATCAAGTTCACCGTTTCCGAGGCCTCCGATGTGACGCTGAAGCTGGATCTGACCGGCTTCCGGTATTCCACCAAGAACGGCGCGACCTATGCCATCGACATGGTCCCCGCTGAGACGGAGCCCACGGATCCCACCGAGCCCACCGACCCTGAGATCCCCGACGGCGACACCAAGGTCGTGCTGCACTTCATGAAGCCCGATACCTGGTCCTCCGTCAACGCATACCTGTGGACCACCGCCGGTGCGGTCAGCGGCTACTCTGACTACAACTCCTGGCCCGGCAAGGCGATCTCTGACGCCGACGGCGACGGCTGGTATGACCTGACCGTGGTAACGGAAAATGCCTTCTACTTCATCTTCAACGACGGCTCCAGCCAGACCGCCGACCTGCAGACCGGCGAGATCACCGGCGACACCGAGCTGTGGATCGTGGGCAACGATGTGTCTGCTGATCAGCCCATGAACACCGTCCTGCTGCACTTCTTCCAGCCCATGAGCTGGGGCGATGACATCCACGCCTACGCCTGGGACGCCAGCGGCAGCCAGCTGCTGGGTGCCTGGCCCGGCACGCCCGCCGCCGCGAACCACGACAACGAAGGCTGGTTCGACATGACCATCGAGACCGGCTCCGTCTCCGGCTTCAGCTTCATTTTCAATGACAACGCGGGCCATCAGACCGCAGATCTCGCCACCGGCGCCCTGCAGTTCAGGAATGAGCTGTGGGTCTATGCCGACCAGAGCGTCTCCGCCGAGGCCCCCGCCGACTGGGTCAACTACGATCTGGCCATCTTCGTTCCCGGCTCCTTCCCCGGTCCCAGCTGGGATCCCGGCTCCAACCGGATGACCTACAACCACATTCTGGGCGTGTATCAGTACACCTTTGAGAATGTTCCCGCCGCGAATTATCAGTACAAGATCGCCCACGACGGTTCCTGGAATGAGAACTACGGCATGGGCGGCGTCCGGGACGGCGCCAACTACTCCGTCACCGTGCCCGAGCAGATGGATGTCTCCGTCTATTACAGCGTGGCGACCCATCTGGCTGTTACCAATCTGGATTATGAATTCGTCCAGGCTGTGGTCAGAGGAACCGGCTTCGAGACGGTCCCCCTGACGGATCCCGGCCTGACCGGCATCTACTCCGCAGTCGTCCACATGGCCGCCGGTACCTACACCGATGTGCAGATCCTCTGCGGCGATGATGTCTATTCCTTCGCCGAGATCGTGGTGGACGCGGACAAGGACGTCACCTTCTACCTCGATCCCATCACCGGCATCTTCTACTGCAACGCCTCCGACATCCCCCTGAACACCGACTACATCAGCTACAACTCCCACAGCAAGAATGACAAGTCCGTCTTCGGTGCCGTGGCCACCGGTGAGGAGGTCACCTTCTCCATCCACACCGGCTGGGACGTTACCTCTGCTGTCCTGGTGGTCAAGGGCGTGGGCTCCTACCCCATGACCTCCTCCGGCAGCCACAATTCCGTCAATAATCATTGGGATGCCACCATCTCCATCCCCAACAAGGGCGAGTATGACTACTACTTCGTCCTGTCCAACGGCTCCAACGTGGCCGTCTACGGCGACGACGACGGCTACTACGGCGAGGGCACCGTCACCGATCTGACCTCCGTCATGCCCTATGACCTGGTGGTCTATGAGGCCGGCTACGAGACTCCCGATTGGATGAAGAACGCCGTCATCTACCAGATCTTCCCCGACCGGTTCTTCAACGGCGACGAGAGCAATGACCAGGCCCAGACCTGGGCCCGGGGTGAGGTCGACTACGAATTCATCACCGACTGGTACACCCTGCCCGAGAATCCCGAGCAGGAGGGTCTGCTGACCGAGGAGGAATACAAGTCCTCCGGCGCCTGGTACGGCGACGGCCAGTGGTCCAATGAGATCTACGGCGGCGACCTGAAGGGCATCACCGAGCGCATCGACTACCTGAAGGCCCTGGGCGTCAACGTCATCTACCTGAACCCCGTCTTCTGGTCCATCTCCAGCCACCGCTATGATGCGGTGAGCTACTCCGAGATCGACCCCATCCTGGGCACCCTGGGCGATTTCGAGGAGCTGGTGGCCGTGGCTGAGGAGAACGACATGCACATCATCCTCGACGGCGTATTCAACCACGTTTCCGACGATTCCGTCTACTTCGACCGCTACTACCGCTTCCTGGGCCAGTCTGAGAAGATCGGCGCTTACCCCTACTGGGCCTGCGTTTACGACTGCATGGCAGAGAACGGCGTGGATCAGGCCACCGCCGAAGCCTATGCAAAGACCTATTTTGAAAATGCCTACGGTATCACCGATTTCAGCTACACCGAGTGGTTCCATGTCTCCTCCACGCCTGCGGCCTACGCCGACAATGTGGGCCTGCGTGCAGGTAAGCCCGTCTATTCCTACGAGGGCTGGTGGGGCTACGACTCCATGCCCGTCATCTATTCCACCAATGGCTCCGAGTATCAGACCGGCAACTGGGCCGAGGAGATCATCGAGGGCGAAAACTCCGTCAACGCCTACTGGATCAGCAAGGGCATGGACGGCTGGCGTCTGGACGTTGCCAACGAGGTTTCTGATGAAACCTGGCAGCACTTCCGGGACTCCGTCAAGGCTCTGGACTCCGACGCCGTCATCATCGGCGAGATCTGGGACGACGCCACCAAGTACCTGATGGGCGACATGTACGACTCCGTCATGAACTACCAGTTCCGCAACAACGTGGTGAACTTCGCCAAGGGCACCGGCGCTGCCGATACCGCAAAAGCCATGGAGAAGCTCCGGGAGCGCTATCCCGAGGAGGCCTTCTACGCCATGATGAATCTGGTGGGCTCCCACGACACCACCCGCATCCTTTCCTATCTGGACGGCATCGGCGACGACCGGAACCAGAAGGACTTCGACTCCGCCTTCCCCACCTACGAGGGTACCTCCCAGCTTGCCAAGGACCGGCAGTATCTGGTGGCCTTCATGCAGTTCACCTATGCCGGTGCCCCCACCATCTACTACGGCGATGAGATCGGCATGGTGGGCTCCGACGATCCCGACGACCGCCGGGCCTTCGAGTGGGGCCGGGGCAACCGGGAGCTGGTGGAGTACTACGCCCGCCTGGCTGCCATCCGCAGCGA
>JAFQSI010000296.1 GCA_017409645.1 Oscillospiraceae bacterium
AAGCATATTCGCGGCCATATCCAGGTGTTCGACCGAAACGGAAGATTCCTTTTCTCCGCGGACACGGAATGGGAGGCATTGGAGGAGCTGGAAAGCTATGAGGAATATTCGGCTTGATATCTGCTATGACGGCACCCGCTACAGCGGATGGCAGCGGCAGACGGCCCACGACAACACCATCCAGGGCAAGCTGGAGACGGCGCTGAGCCGGATCCTGGCGGAGCCCATTGAGATTGCCGCCTCCGGGCGGACCGACACCGGCGTCCACGCCCGGGGACAGGTGGTCAATTTTCATACGAAAAGCGCCATGGACTGCACCGAGCTGCTCTCGCAGCTGCGGCGGTATCTGCCCGAGGACATCGGCATATACTGCTGCCGGGAGGTATCGCCCCGGTTTCACGCCCGGCTGAACGCATTGGAGAAGACCTATCAGTACCGGCTCTGGAATTCCGACGCGCCCTGCGTCTTCGAGCGGCGCTTCGTGGCGGAATTTCCCGAGGAGCTGGATCTTAAGGCCATGCAGGAAGCAGCGGAGCTTTTCCTGGGCACCCATGATTTTTCTGCCTTCTGCGCCAATAAGAAGATGAAAAAATCCACGGTCCGGACCATCAAGTCCTTCACCGTGGAGCGGGTGGGGGAGGAGCTGCGCTTCACCGTCAACGGAAACGGCTTCCTGCACAACATGGTCCGGATCCTGGTGGGCACCCTGATCGAGGTGGGCCGGGGAGCGCGGAGCGCCGATTCCATCCCGGAGCTGTTCGGCGCGAAGCGGGAGCAGGCGGGATTCCTGGCCCCGGGCAAGGGGCTTTGCCTGATGGAGGTGAGATATTGAACATTCAGATCTTTGGAAAATCCAAGAGCTTCGACACGAAGAAGGCCGAGCGCTGGTTCAAGGAGCGCCGGATCAAATTCCAGTCCATCGACCTGGTCCGCTACGGGATGTCCGGCAAGGAGTTCGACTCCGTCCTGCGGGCCGTGGGCGGCATCGATGAGCTGATCGACTGGGACAGCAAGTCTCCCGAGGTCACGCTGATGAAGTACATGGACGACAAGCGGGCCAAGGAGGACAAGGTCTTCGACCAGCCGGAGCTGATGAAGGCTCCCGTGGTCCGCAACGGCAAGGAGGCCACCGTCGGCTTCCGGCCCGATGTTTGGGAAACCTGGAAATAATCACGAAAGCAGTCGCGAAAGCGGCTGCTTTTTCTGTTGGAGGTCGAATTCTGGAACGATTCAATGAATTTTTGTGGGGCGTGCCGGTCCTGGGGCTGATCCTGGGGACCGGGATCTGGCTGACGGGACTGACGGGGTGTGTCCAGCTGCGGCTGCTTCCGGCGGCGGTCCGGGAATTTGTCCGGCGGCTCCGGTGCCGGGATTCCGGCTTCCGGGCATTGTGTACCGCGCTGGCGGCCACGGTGGGGACGGGGAACATCGCCGGTGTGGCCGGTGCCATAGCCCTCGGCGGGCCGGGGGCGGTGTTCTGGATGTGGGTCAGCGCCTTTCTCGGGATGGGCGTGAAATTCGCGGAAAGCGTCCTGGCGGTCCGGTTCCGGGAGCCGGACGGACGGGCCGGGCCCATGTACATCATCCGAAACGGTCTGCAAAAGCGATGGCATTTTCTGGCGTATCTGTACAGCTGCTTCGGCATCGTCGCGGCCTTCGGCGTGGGCAACGCTGCCCAGGTCAACGCGGTCATGTCGGCGCTGGAGGTGTGCGGCACATCGAAGGGCCTGCGGATCCTGGCGGGACTGCTGCTGGCTGCGGCGGTGGTCCGGATGGTCACCGGCGGTGCGAGGGCCATTGCAGATGCCGCGGAGATCCTGGTCCCGGTGGTCGGAGCGGCATACATCCTGCTGTGCTGCGGGGCCATCGCGCTGCGGTGGGAGCTGGCCGGTGTGGCCTTCCGGGCGATCCTTTGTGGAGCATTTGAACCGCAGGCCGTCACCGGCGGCCTGGTGGGCAGCATGATGACCACGCTGCGCCTTGGCGTTTCCAGGGGGACCTTTACGAATGAAGCGGGCATGGGCACGGCGGCCATCGCCCACGGAGCTGCTGAGGTGGAGCATCCGGCCCGGCAGGGGCTGATGGGCATCATGGAGGTGTTCCTCGATACCATGGTCATCTGCACCCTGACGGCCCTGGTAATCCTGACATCCGGCGTCCCGATCCCCTACGGAGCCGCAGTCGGCTCGGAGCTGACGGCCCAGGCTCTGCAGCAGATCTTCGGGCGGTGGGTATCGGCGGCGCTCTGCGGCTGTCTGGTGCTGTTTGCCCTGGCGACCATCCTGGGCTGGGGCTTCTATGCCGGACGCTGCGCAGAATTTCTGTTTGGACGGATCGATTGGAAGCTCTTCGGCCTTTGTCAGGGGGCAGGGGTCCTGATGGGTGTCTTTCTGGAAACGGGGACAGTCTGGACCCTTGCGGAGATCGTCAACGGCCTGATGGCACTGCCGAACCTGACGGCGATCCTGCTGCTGGGCGATCAGGTCCGGCGGTTGACTCCGGCGTGCAGGTTGTGGTATAATCGGTCCCATCGACTACAGAAGCGAGGTTATCCCCATGAAAGAAAAAGAGATCGGCGAGCTTCGGCGGCATATCCGCCGGGACCGCAGCAATATGACGGCCATCCACGGCTGCTTCGTCAGCGAGGGCAAGGAGGTCATCAGCAAATTCCGTCTGTCCACGGGCATGATGCCGGAAAATGAGTCCGATAAGTATTTCGCCCTGATGAAGAAGGTCCTGTCCGGCTCCATCGGCAGGAACCTGATCGATATCACCTTCCGGACGCAGCAGGTGGTGGACAGCCCGGAGCATAAGCTCCTGACCGCCCTGAAGGACAGCGGGCTTAAGGACGAGGAGACGCTGGACGAATTCTATCAGAAGGTCATGGACTCCGTGACCATGGACTCGGCCTATCTGATCCTCATCGGCGCGGACGCCTATGATGTGCCCTTCAAGGGCAAGGACGACCACGTCAGCGCCGACGGCTCCACAGAGGTGTACCGGTATATCCTCTGCGCCGTGTGCCCCGTGAAGCTGAGCAAGTCCACCCTGGAATACAAGGCGGAGATCAAGGAGTTCCACGACAGCGCCGTCACCCAGCTTCTCAGCGCGCCGGTGCTGGGCTTCCTGTTCCCGGCCTTCGACAACCGCAGCACGAACCTGTACAACGC
>JAFQSI010000034.1 GCA_017409645.1 Oscillospiraceae bacterium
GTGCTGCCAGGTGGAGTCATACTCGCCCTCGCCGGAGAACTCGGTGGAGAAGCGCCAGCCCAGGGAGTTGATCTCCTCGGCAATTCTTCTGGTCTCCCAGGCGTCCTGATACCAGACGTCCAGGTAGATGAAGTCCATGTTATGCTCGCGGGTGGCTGCGTCGGCCTTGACCAGGTCCAGCAGCTCCTCACGGCTGACCTCGGTGATACCGTCGCCATTGGTCAGAATACCCTGGGAATCCTTGACGTACTCCTTCTCGTCCCAATCCAGGCTCAGGAAGTCAGTCTCATTGATGCGGTCGTAGAGCTGGACGAAGCGCTTCAGACGGGCGTCGGAAGACAGATCCCACAGCTTGTTGATGACCACGGACTGGTCCAGCCAGCCCCAGCCGTTGCCGTTGCGGTTGCCGGTGGGACCGGAGATCATCGTCTCGTTGAAGGAGCGGGCCTCAGGATAGGCCTCCTGGGCGTTGACGTGGATACCGACCTCGGTATTGTAGTCGTGCGCGATCTCAAGCAGCTTCTGGAAGTCCTCGATGCCGCCCAGGCGCTCGCCCACGTCGGCGTACTCGGAGTTGGCGGAGTCATGGCCTTCGTTGCCGTAGCCCTTCAGCAGCAGAGCCTGGGGCAGGCCGTCGGTGGCCAGGTAGACCTTCTTGACATTGTCCGCAGTCACCAGGAAGGGGTTGGGAGCGGCGGACTCGAAGTTCATGACGATACGGTAGTTGACCATATCCTTGATGCCCTCGTTGCCCTGGGCATAGTGCATGACCTCACGGAAGGCGATGGCGCCGTCGTTCCAGTCCATATCGCCGTCACCATTCAGATCATCCTCGGCGATGGCGACCTTGATGCAGGGCAGCTCAGAGGTCTGGTAGGTGTAGTAGCTCTTGGAGGCCTGGCCGGTGGAGTCGCCGGACTCGTAGTACCAGACGGCGCTGGTCAGGCTGATGGTGTCGGCGCCGTTGATGCGCTCGACGCGCTTGTCGCCCTCACGCTCGGAGTTGGAGTCGATACCGGCGGACAGAGCGCCGTTGGTCAGGAAGGCGTACAGGTAGCCGTCCTCGTTGGAGGGGATGAAGCCATCGTCGAAGGTGATGTAGGTATCAGCCTTGGCGGTGGTGGTGGTGGACATCTGGGCACCGGCGAAGACGGACTCCTCCTCGGAGGCATCAACGGTCAGGATGTTCAGATGGGGGATGTCGATGGTGTCGATCCGGGCGCAGCCGTCGTTCTTCTGCAGCTCAGTGACCTGCCAGGTCAGATTGTTGCCCTCGACGGAGATGGCAACGGTCATGTCCAGGTTGATGCTGCCGTTCTCGACGTGCAGATCGTAGGTCTTGGTGCTGCCCTGGAGGTTGGTGCCCAGGACGGTGGGAACGATGGAGGCGCCGTTGATGACGACCTCATTCAGAGCAGTCTCGTTGCCCCGGAAGAAATCGCCGTCGGACTTCATGACGTAGCGGGCCACCAGGGGGAACTCCTTGCCCACGTAGACGGTCATAGTGTCGGACTCGATGGTGTCATACTGGCTCAGATCCAGAGCAGCCTTGGCCTCCAGGACGGCATCGAAGGTGTTCATCTCGATGTTCGCCACGGTGACGGTGGAGGAGTAGGCCTGGTAGCCGGGCTTGCTGACGGAGAAGGCATACTCGCCGATCTGGATGCCCTCGAAGGCATACCGACCGTTCTCATCAGTCTCGGCGGCATAGTTGCCCACACGGACGGTGGCACCGGCGACGGGGTTGCCCTCGGTGTTGGTGACGGTACCGGAGACAGGAGCCATGGCAGTCTCGACGATCTCCACGGTCTGGCCGGAGCGCTCGCAGCACCAGCGCCAGTTGTCGCTCATGCAGTCCACGCCGTCATAGGTGAAGTCGGCGAACTCGATGTGGGCGCCCGCGCCCTTGGCCATGACGCCGAACTTGCCCAGGTTGCCGTGGGACTCCGTATTGGCGTTTGCCATGTTCTTCAGAACCTGGTTGGTGGAGTAGGCGGTGGTACCGTTGACGGTAACGGCCAGGGTCTCGTTGCTCAGGGAGATGGTCAGGTTCAGCTCCTCGCCCTCAACGGGATCGGGCAGGCCGGAGATCTGAGGATAGCTCTCAGAGCCGTTCCATCTGTACTGATAGTACCACTTGCTGGAGTTGTCATAGCCCACGTACAGCCAGTTGCTGTCGTTGATGTAGCTGTAGAAGACGCCCCAGTTGTTGTTGGGCTTCAGGGCGAGGGAGATGGTACCTCCGCTCACCATGTCCTTGTCCCCGTCCAGATAGAACAGGGGGCCGCTGCCACTGGAATAGCTGTGGCCGTTGGCGTTGCTGGATCCGCCCTGAAGGACGAACCATTTTCTGCCGCCTGCTGCACTGACCGTGATCCCGCTGAAACAGCTCAGGACCAGGACGAGTGCCAGAACCAGGCTCAGAATCCGCTTGGTTTTTTTCATTACAGTTTCCTCCTTTTGAATTTGCGCTGCATATGCTCCTGCAGTATATGCACGCATCTATCTTATCATTGATTTTGCTGTAAATCAATCCATCATCACACTAATTTTTGGCATTTTTGCACACTTCCA
>JAFQSI010000297.1 GCA_017409645.1 Oscillospiraceae bacterium
ACGGCCGTCGTAGAGGATGGTCTTGCCGTCCTCGCGCAGGCCTGCCAGCTTCAGGGTCTCGCGGATGTCCTTCTCGTTGGCGCCGTCGAAGACGGGGGTGGCGACCTTCCAGCCCAGGGTCTTGGCAGCGTAGCCCAGATGGACCTCCAGAACCTGACCGATGTTCATACGGGAAGGAACGCCCAGGGGGTTCAGAACCACATCCAGGGGGGTGCCGTCGGGCAGGAAGGGCATATCCTCCTCGGGCATGACGCGGGAAACAACGCCCTTGTTGCCGTGACGGCCTGCCATCTTGTCACCGACACCGATCTTGCGCTTCTGGGCAAGATAGACGCGGACGGACTTGTTGACACCGGGAGCCAGCTCGTCGCCGTTCTCCTTGGTGAAGACCTTGACATCGACGACGATGCCGCGGGTGCCGTGGGGCACCTTCAGGGAGGTGTCGCGAACCTCGCGAGCCTTCTCGCCGAAGATGGCGCGGAGCAGTCGCTCCTCGGGGGTCAGCTCGGTCTCGCCCTTGGGGGTGACCTTACCGACCAGGTAATCACCGGCGTTGACCTCAGCGCCGATGCGAATGATGCCGTTCTCGTCCAGATCCTTCAGAGCATCCTCACCGACATTGGGAATGTCGCGGGTGATCTCCTCGGGTCCGAGCTTGGTGTCGCGGGACTCGGTCTCGTACTCCTCGATGTGGATGGAGGTGAAAACGTCCTCGCGGACGAGGCGCTCGTTCAGCAGAATGGCGTCCTCGTAGTTGTAGCCTTCCCAGGTGACGAAGCCGATCAGGACGTTCTTGCCCAGGGCGATCTCACCCTGAGAGGTGGAGGGGCCGTCGGCGATGATCTGGTTGGCAGTGACCCGCTCACCCACGGAAACGATGGGGCGCTGGTTGATGCAGGTGCCGGCGTTGGAGCGGGAGAACTTGGAGAGCTTGTAATCCTCCACATGACCGTCGTCGTAGCGGACGGAGATGTAGTTGGCGGAGACGGAGGTGACGGTGCCGTCGCCGGTGGCCTTGACGCAGACCTCGGAGTCCACGGCGGAGCGGTGCTCCATGCCGGTGGCGACGATGGGAGCCTCGGTGGTCAGCAGGGGCACGGCCTGGCGCTGCATGTTGGCGCCCATCAGAGCACGGTTAGCGTCGTCGTTCTGCAGGAAGGGAATGAAGGCGGTAGCAACGGAGACCATCATTCTGGGAGAGACGTCGATGTAATCGATCATTTCCCGGTCAACGGCGATGATCTCGTTGCGGTGACGGCAGGAGATACGGGCGTTGGCCAGGCAGCCGTTCTCGTCCAGAGGCTCGTTGGCCTGGGCGACATAGTAATCGTCCTCCACATCGGCGGTCATGTACTCGACCTCCTGGGTGACGAAGCCGGTGGCCTTGTCCACCTTGCGGTAGGGAGCCTCCACGAAGCCGAAGTCGTTGATCCGGGCGAAGGTGGCCAGATAGTTGATCAGGCCGATGTTGGGACCTTCGGGGGTCTCGATGGGGCACATACGGCCATAGTGGGTGTAGTGAACGTCTCGGACGTCGAAGGAAGCGCGCTCACGGCTCAGACCGCCGGGGCCCAGAGCGGACAGACGGCGATGATCTCGTTGCGGTGACGGCAGGAGATACGGGCGTTGGCCAGGCAGCCGTTCTCG
>JAFQSI010000298.1 GCA_017409645.1 Oscillospiraceae bacterium
GCGGCGTGGAAGCCTGGACCGACATCCGCGCCATTGCCGCAGGAAGCCGCCACACTCTGGGCCTTCGCGCTGACGGCACTGTCCTGGCCGCCGGAGAGCCCGGCGGCAAGTGCGATGTCGGGAGTTGGACGGACATCCTCGCCATCGCCGCGGGTGATTTCCACAGCGTGGGACTCCGCGCCGACGGCACCGTCCTGGCCGTGGGCTACGACAACCAGGGCCAGTGCGCCGTATCAGGCTGGACGGACATCATCGCCATCGCCGCTGGCGGCTTTGCCACCCTGGGTCTGAAGCGGGACGGCACCTTTGTCTGCACGGAAAAAGCCGTGGAAGCGGCGCTCCGGGAGCTGTACTGCCGCGGTTAAGATCTCCCCGGAAAGCACTTCTTTGCCGGAAAAAGTATCAATTCCCTGTTGGTTTTTCCCCCATAATATGGTATACTGACATATGAACAAGCCGCAACCGTTTGCGCGTCAAATCATGTAAAATCTGCAAAGGAGAAATTTACCATGCGCGGAATTCCCTCTTTGATCACCGATATCCGAAAGAAGGTCTTTGTGGAGGTGGCCCGGATGGCCTACGCCGGCAACGGCTACGAGGCCGCCAATGAGCTGCCCTACAAGATCGTCCCCGGCGACCGGCCCCTGCACCGGGAGTCCGTATTCCTGGAGCGCGCCATCGCCGGTGAGCGTGTCCGGCTGGCCATGGGCCTGAGCCTGCGTCCCAGCGACGGACGGCACCTCGTCACCGAGGGCATGGACGCCGCCGCCGTGGCGGAGCAGTACTACGAGCCGCCCCTGGTCAACATCATCCCCTACGCCTGTCACGCCTGCCCCACCAACCAGTACAAGGTCACCAAGTACTGCCAGAACTGCCTGGCCCGGTCCTGCGAGAAGGTCTGCCCCAAGGGTGCCATCAACTTTGAGAACGGCCGCTCCCACATCGATCAGAGCAAGTGTATCAAGTGCGGCAAGTGCGCCAATGCCTGCTCCTACAATGCCATCATCCACCTGGAGCGCCCCTGCGCCAAGAGCTGCGGTATGGACGCCATCGGCTCCGACCAGTACGGCCGGGCCGTCATCAACCAGGACAAGTGCGTGGCCTGCGGCCAGTGTCTGGTGAACTGCCCCTTCGGCGCCATCGCCGACAAGGGCCAGATCTACCAGGTCATCCGCTCCATCCTCCAGGGCGACAAGGTCATCGCCATCGTGGCCCCCGCCTTCATCGGCCAGTTCAGCGGCCAGGTGTCCCCCGGCAAGCTGGTCACCGCCATGGAGAAGCTCGGCTTCGCCCAGACCGTGGAGGTCGCCATCGGCGCGGACATGTGTACCATCGAGGAGGCCCGGGACTTCCTGCACAAGGTCCCCGCGGAGCAGGACTATATGGCGACCTCCTGCTGCCCCGCCTGGCACTCCATGATCGAAAAGCTCTACCCCAGCGAGTTCGGCAAGATCTCCATGACCCTGACCCCCATGGTCTTCACCGCCCGTCTGATGAAGAAGCGCTACCCCGGCTGCAAGGTGGTCTTCGTCGGCCCCTGCGCCGCCAAGAAGCTCGAAGCCATCCGGGAGACGATCCGCTCCGATGTGGACTTCGTCCTGACCTTTGAGGAGCTGGCCGGTATGTTCGAGGCCAAGGAGATCGACTGGGCTACCATCGAGGAAGCCCCCGTCCTGAACGAGGGCTCCGGTGCCGGTCGCTACTTCGCCGTGGCCGGCGGCGTGGCCAAGGCCGTCACGGACCTGGCCGAAAAGGAGAATCCCGGTCTGAAGATCCAGACCGCCCGGGCCGAGGGCCTGCGGGAGTGCCGCAAGCTGATGACCCTGGCCAAGGCCGGCAAGTACAAGGGCTACCTGCTCGAAGGCATGGCCTGCCCCGGCGGCTGCATCGCCGGTCCCGGCACCAACCTGCCCGTGGAGAAGGCCGCCAAGTTCGTGGAGAAGTACAGCAAGGAAGCCAGCTTTGCCTGCCCCACCGAGTCTGCCTACCACGACATGGGCGAGGAGCTGGACTAAAAAAGTGCAGAATGCATAGTGCTGAGTGCTGAATAAAGGCAAACTCAGCACTCAGAACTCAGAACTCAGAACTCAGCACTCAGCACTAAAAAATCCCGGTACGTTGAACTGCTCCCCGTCAAGTGGACAGTGTAATAAAACAAAATATTTTTGTACTTCCGGTGACTCGGTTTGGGTTGCCGGAAGTTTTTTATGCAGCCAGAAGATAGTTCTGGTGCTTTTCCATTGGCGTCAGGACGCCCAGATTGCGCTGTACACGGCGGTTGTTGTAGTA
>JAFQSI010000299.1 GCA_017409645.1 Oscillospiraceae bacterium
ACGACGCTCTGCCCGCCATCGTCGAGAAGTACATGGGCAAGGTCCACGAGAAGCTGGGCACCAACTACCAGCTGTTCAACTACTACGGCGCTCCCGATGCTGACCGCGTCATCGTCGCCATGGGCTCCGTCTGTGACGTTATCGAGGAAGTCATCGACTACCTGAACGCTCACGGCGAGAAGGTCGGCCTGGTCAAGGTCCGCCTGTTCCGTCCCTGGTCCTCCGAGCATCTGCTGGCTGCCATCCCCGACACCGTCAAGTCCATCGCTGTTCTGGACCGCACCAAGGAGCCCGGCTCCCAGGGCGAGCCCCTGTACCAGGATGTCGTCATGGCTCTGGCCAAGTGCGGCTGCAACAACGTCACCGTCATCGGCGGTCGTTACGGCCTGGGTTCCAAGGATACCACTCCCGCTTCCTTCTTCGCTGTCTACGAGGAGCTGGCCAAGGAAGAGCCCAAGCACGAGTTCACCCTGGGCATCGTTGACGACGTGACCTACCTGTCCCTGGACGAGAAGGTCTCCCCCAACACCGCTGCTGAGGGCACCATCGAGTGCAAGTTCTGGGGTCTGGGCGGTGACGGCACCGTCGGCGCCAACAAGAACTCCATCAAGATCATCGGCGATCACACTGACAAGTACGTTCAGGCTTACTTCCAGTATGACTCCAAGAAGACCGGCGGCGTCACCGTTTCCCACCTGCGTTTCGGCGACAATGCCATCAAGTCCCCCTACTACATCAACAAGGCTGACTTCGTCGCCTGCCACAACCCCTCCTACATCACCAAGGGCTTCAAGATCGTCCAGGACGTCAAGCCCGGCGGCGTGTTCCTGATCAACTGCCAGTGGAACCTGGAGGAGCTGGAGCATCATCTGGATGCCGCTTCCAAGCGCTACATCGCTGAGAACAACATCCAGCTGTACCTGATCAACGCCATCGATCTGGCCATCAAGGTCGGCATGGGCAAGCGCACCAACACCATCCTGCAGTCCGCTTTCTTCTCCCTGGCAAAGGTCATGCCCGAGGCTGAGGCCATCGGCTACATGAAGGCCGCTGCCGAGGCTTCCTACCTGAAGAAGGGCCGCGACGTGGTCGACAAGAACTGGGATGCCATCGACGCCGGCGCCACCGCCTACGTCAAGGTCGACGTTCCCGCTTCCTGGGCCACCGCCGAGGACAACAAGGCTGAGGAGGTCCTGGAGGGCAATCCCGAGACCGTCGCCGTTGTCAAGAACATCCTGAACCCCGTCGGCAAGATGAACGGCTACTCCCTGCCCGTTTCCGCCTTCGCCGGCATGGAAGACGGCCAGTTCCCCCTGGGCGCTGCTGCTTACGAGAAGCGCGGCGTTGCCGTTACCGTTCCCGAGTGGGATGAGACCAAGTGCATCCAGTGCAACAACTGTGCCTATGTCTGCCCCCACGCCACCATCCGTCCCTACGCTCTGACCGAGGCTGAGGCTGCTGCCGCTCCCGCCGGTGCCAAGATCGTTCCCATCAAGGCTGGCAAGGGCAAGGGCAAGTACTCCTACACCATGGCCGTGTCTCCTCTGGACTGCATGGGCTGCGGCGTCTGTGTCGGCGTCTGCCCCACCAAGGCCATCAAGATGGTTCCCCAGGAGTCCCAGGCTGCTCAGCAGGACGTCTTCAACTACATGGTTGCCAAGGTCGCCCAGAAGCCCGAGATGGAGGACAACACCGTTAAGGGTTCCCAGTTCCGCAAGCCTCTGCTCGAGTTCTCCGGCTCCTGCGCCGGCTGTGCCGAGACCTCCTATGCCCGTCTGATCACCCAGCTGTTCGGCGACCGTATGTACATCGCCAACGCCACCGGCTGCTCCTCCATCTGGGGCGGTCCCGCTGCTACCTCTCCCTACACTGTCAATGCTGAGGGCCACGGTCCCGCATGGCAGAACTCCCTGTTCGAGGACAACGCTGAGCAGGGTCTGGGTATGTACACCGCTCAGGCTGTCATCCGCGAGTCCCTGAAGGCCAAGGTCGAGAAGGTCCTGGCCAACACCGAGGACGCCGACCGCAAGGCTGCCTGTGAGAACTGGCTGAACACCATGGAAGACGGCGAGGCCAACAAGGCTGCCACCAAGGCTCTGGTCGCCAACCTGGAGGCCAATGTCTGCTGCGATCTGGTGAAGGACATCCTGTCCAAGAAGGAGTACCTGTCCAAGAAGTCCGTGTGGATCTTCGGCGGCGACGGCTGGGCCTACGACATCGGCTTCGGCGGCGTCGACCATGTCCTGGCTTCCAACAAGGACGTCAACATCTTCGTCTTCGACACCGAGGTTTACTCCAACACCGGTGGTCAGGCTTCCAAGGCTTCCAACATCGGCCAGGTCGCTCAGTTCGCCGCTGCCGGTAAGGAGACCAAGAAGAAGTCCCTGGCTGAGATCGCCATGTCCTATGGCTACGTCTATGTCGCTCAGATCGCCATGGGCGCCAACCAGGCTCAGACCATCAAGGCCATCACCGAGGCCGAGGCTTACAACGGTCCTTCCCTGATCATCGGCTACGCTCCCTGTGAGATGCACTCCATCAAGGGCGGCATGATGAACTGCCAGGCTGAGATGAAGAAGGCTGTCGAGTGCGGCTACTGGAACCTGTTCCGCTTCGATCCCAGCAAGGAGACCGGCAAGTTCACTCTGGACTCCAAGGCTCCCAAGGGCGGCTACCAGGAGTTCCTG
>JAFQSI010000300.1 GCA_017409645.1 Oscillospiraceae bacterium
ATCGGCCGCAAGTCCGCCGAGGAGTCCCGGGCTGCCATCTCCAAGATCCTCGAGGACACCGATATGGTCTTCATCACCGCCGGTATGGGCGGCGGCACCGGCACCGGCGCTGCTCCCATCGTGGCTGACCTGGCCCGTGAGGCCGGCATCCTGACCGTCGGCGTCGTCACCAAGCCCTTCAAGTTCGAGGGTGCCAACCGTATGCGTCAGGCCGAGGCCGGCATCGCCGAGCTGGGCGAGAAGGTCGACTCCCTGATCGTCATCCCCAACGACCGTCTGAAGTACGTCACCGATCAGAAGATCACCTTCGCCAACGCATTCGGCATCGCCGACGATGTGCTGAAGCAGGCCGTCACCTCCATCTCCGAGCTGGTCGCCTACTCTGATCGCGTCATCATCAACCTGGACTTCGCCGACGTGTCCGCCGTCATGAAGGACGCCGGTCATGCCCACATGGGCGTCGGCATCGCCACCGGCCGTGAGAAGGCTGAGCAGGCCGCCCTGGCCGCCGTTTCCAGCCCCCTGCTGGAGACTTCCATCAATGGCGCCACCGGCGTTCTGGTCAACGTCACCGGCTCCAGCGAGCTGACTCTGGACGACGTGGAGACTGCCGCCGGCATCGTGCAGGAGGCTGCCAACCCCGACGCCAACATCATCTTCGGCGCCACCGTGTCCGAGGACTTCGAGGACGAGATGCGTGTCACCGTCATCGCCACCGGCTTCGAGGGCAGCGAGATGGTCAAGTCCGCTCCCGCCGCTGCTCCCGCTTCCAAGGCTGCTTCCGTGACCGTCAAGTCCGCTCCCGCCGCCAAGCCCGCCGATGTCTCCGACATCGACGAGATCTTCAAGATCTTCGGCCGCTAAGTCTAAGCCTATTGCACCCCAGGCCATCGGCCTGGGGTGTTTTTACGGAGGATGGAATGTGAACAAGCTGTTTTTTGAATACTGGCAGCTCCCCCGGGAGGGGAAGCTGCTTCTGGACCTGGCTGTGCGGAAAACGCCGGAGCAGCTTCCGGAGGACCTCGACTGGGCGTATTTCGATGCACTGCTGAAGCAGCATCGGATCCAGCCCCTGCTGCTGCGGGCTCTGCGGAGCCTGGAGCCGGGGAAATATCCGGAGCTGGACCGGTACCGGGCCATGCAGGGCAAGCTCACACGGGACAGCCTGACCCGGCTGCAGACACTGGCAGCCGTCAATGCCGCCTTTTCCGACTCGGGGATCCGGCTGCTCTCCATGAAGGGACCGCTGCTGTCTGTGGAGCTTTACGGAGATCCCTCCATGCGCTCGAGCCGGGATCTGGATCTGATGGTGGACCAGGGGGATCTGAAGCGGGCCGGGGCGATCCTGGAGGGGATGGGCTTCGTCCGGAAAGAGAATCCCTACGCGGCAACGCCCCTGCGGTACAAATTTTTCGAAAAGATCGAACATGAGAAGCATGAGGTCTACCACAAGGGGGAGCTTTGCCTGGAGATGCACTGGCAGAGCGACTATCAGACAGAACAGTCCTTCGACGCCCTGTGGGCGGGCCGGGAGGAGCGGCAGCTGCTGGGCCGCAGCATCGCCGTCATGGGCCCGGCGGACCGGTTCCCGGCGCTGATCATCCACGCGGCGGAGCATGGCTTCCTGCGGCAGCGGTGGCTGCTGGACCTGTACGAGCTGCAGAAGAAGCCCTATTTCTCCTGGGAGCAGGTCCACGACGCCATGCACAGCCAGGGCGTGGGGGAGATCCTGCTGGAGACGATGCTGGTCATGTACCGGCTGGACCTGCCCGGCCTGCCGGACGTCTGCTGCGACCGCTTCCGGCTGACCCGGACGGACCGGGGCGTCGCCCTGGAAACTGTGCCGGAGCTGGCAGAGGAGGCCCGGCGGGCCGCGCAGCTGTGTGAGGCGGTGTATCCGCTGCTGCTGCGGGAGGTCAGGCCCACGGAGCCCGAGTGGAAGGCCTATGACCGGTGCCTGCCCACCAGCATGTACGGCAAGACCCTTCTCCAGCAGCTGCTGCTGGTGCTGGGTCCCACAAAATACGAATTTGAGCTGATCGACCTGCCGGACTGGCTGTTCTGGCTGTATTTCCTGATCCGGCCCTTCAACTGGCTGCGCAGGAAGCTCTTTGGAGGGAAGGAATGAACGCATACGGCGCACTGGCAGCCAGCTATGACCGGCTGACCAACGATGTGGATTATGGAAGCTGGGTGGATTTTGCCCAGGCCATCGCACAGCGGGAGGGCGTGAAGCCCCGGACCGTGGCGGATCTGGCCTGCGGCACCGGCTCGGCTACCCGGATTCTGGCGGAGCGGGGATACCGGGTGACGGCGGTGGACCTGAGCGAAAGCATGCTCACCGAGGCCCTGGACAAATGCGCGGATCTGGAGAACCTGCCAACCTTTGTCCACCAGGATCTGGCCCGGCTGAGGCTCCCCAGGGCCGTGGACATGGCGGTGTGCTTCCTGGACAGCCTGGACTATATCCTGGACCCCGGCGACTGCGAAAGGGCCATCCGACAGGCCTACAGGGCCCTGAACCCCGGCGGCATCTTCATCTTCGATGTGAACACCCCGGAGAAGCTGCGGGCCATGGACGGGCAGGTCTTCCTGGACGAGGACGACGACGTCTACTGTGTCTGGCGGGGGGAATTCGATGAAGCTGCCAACATCTGCTCCTACGGCATGGACCTGTTCCAGCGGCAGGGGGATGTGTGGGTGCGCTCCTTTGAGGAGCATCAGGAGTACGCCTATTCCATCGAACAGTTGACCGGCTATCTCAAAAACGCCGGCTTCACCCATATCCGGGTCTGGGCTGACCGGCTTTTCTGCGCTCCCAGGGAAGGGGAGCAGCGGGTCTGGTTCCAGGCGAGGAAAGGGATCGTCCGGCGATAATAAAAGTAGGGAACGACCGGTGGTCGTTCCCTATGGTTTTATTTAGATGTTCAGCAGATCAGAGTAGACCTTCAGAGCGCCGTCGGTGTCGTGGGCCAGGACCTTCTTGGCCAGGACCTTACCCAGCTGGACGCCTTCCTGATCGAAGGAGTTGATATTCCAGGCGAAGCCCTGGAACATGACCTTGTTCTCGAAGTGGGCCAGCAGAGCGCCCAGGGAGGCGGGGGTCAGCTTGTCGCCGATGATGATGGAGCTGGGACGGCCGCCCTCGAACTTCTTGTTCAGGTCGGTGTCATCCTTGCCGCAGGCAAAGGCCACGATCTGGGCGGCCACGTTGGCGCAGAGCTTCTGCTGGGAGGTGGAGCCCTGGATCACAACGTCGGAGCCCATCTGGCTGTTGCGGTAGCCGACGAACTGCAGGGGGACGATGCCGGTGCCCTGGTGCAGCAGCTGATAGAAGGAGTGCTGACCGTTGGTGCCGGGTTCGCCGAAGATGATGGGGCCGGTGACATAGTTCACAGGCTCGCCGAAGCGGTTGACGGACTTGCCATTGGACTCCATGTCCAGCTGCTGCAGGTGAGCGGGGAAGCGGGACAGGGCCTGGGAGTAGGGCAGAACGGCAGTGTTGGGGTAGCCCAGAACATTGCGCTCGTAGACACCGATCAGGGCATCCAACATGGCGGGGTTCTTCAGCAGGTCCTCATTCTTGGCCAGGAGGTCAGCCTCGGCAGCGCCGCTGAGGAAGTCGGCGAAGACCTCGGGACCGAAGGCCAGGCTCAGGACGCAGCCGCCAACGCCGGAGGAGGAGGAGAAACGGCCGCCGATGTAGTCATCCATGAAGAAGGCAGCCAGATAGTCGGGAGAGGCGGCCAGGGGAGAGGTCTCGGAGGTGACGCAGGCCATGTGGTTGGCGGGGTTCAGACCGGCATTGACCAGAGCATCCTTGACGAAGGACTCGTTGGTCAGAGTCTCCAGAGTGGTGCCGGACTTGGAAACCAGCACGAACAGGGTGTGGGCCAGATCCAGGTTGGACAGCACGCCGGCGGCGTCGTCGGGGTCGACGTTGGAGATGAAGGCGGCCTTCATCTTCAGGTTGCCGGTGACCTTGGCCCAGTTCTCCAGAGCCAGGTAGATGGCCCGGGGGCCCAGGTCGGAGCCGCCGATGCCGATCTGGCAGACGGTGGTGAACTTCTCGCCGGCGGCATTGACGATCTCACCGGCGTGGACCTTGTTTGCGAAGGCGGCGATTTTCTGCTGCTCGCCCACATAGAACTCGCGCTTGTCGACGCCGTCAGCCTGGACAGCCTCGCCCAGCTGGCCGCGGCACATGTGGTGCAGGACGCGGCGCTTCTCGCCGGTATTGACCACGGCGCCGTTGTACAGCTCGGCGAACTTCTCCACCAGCTGCTGCTCCTTGGCGAAGTCGGCCATGATGGTCAGGATCTCGTCATTGACGGGACGGGCGCCGAAGTTGAAGTCCAGGCCGCAGCCCATGGGCACAGAGTACTTCTTCACGCGCTCAGCGCCGTTCTCGCCGGTCATGGCGGCGGCCAGCTTGACAGGCTCAGCGGCCTTCAGTGCGGCGTAGGAAGCCAGAGTGTCCATGTTGTTCCAATTGATCATGTGAATATCCTCCTAAAATATGTAAAAAATCGGTTCGCGGTTATGTTTTACAAATGTATTATACTACCGGCCGCACAAAATTGCAAGAATATATAAAGAAAGTATGGAAAATTGCCTAAAAAACTTCAGGATTGCCAGAAAATGGATACCATATCCAAGCATTAACTGTCTTACGGATACGCTCCCGTCCATGTTCGGTCATTCGGGAATTGACTTGACGGAAGGATGTGGTATCATATTTAGAAAAAAGGAGGTCGCCATGTCCTGTCGAACTATCATCAAATACCGCTCCGTATGGATGGGAGCGGCGATGCTGTGGATCCTGTTTTTCCACATCCCCATGGAGCTGCCCAGTGCATCTCTCCGGCTCTTCCGTCAGCTCGGCTACGGCGGTGTGGATCTGTGTCTGTTCGCATCCGGCGTCGGCTGCTTTTACTCCCTGTCGAAGGATCCGGACGCCGGGCGGTTCCTGGGCCGCCGTCTGTGGCGGCTGGGACCGGTGTACCTGATCTTCATGCTGTTCTGGCTGCCCTGGCAGTACACGAAGGGGGTCGTCACGCTCCCCAATCTGCTGGGCAACCTGTTCGGGATCCAGTATCTGACCGCCCTGCACAACGAATTCAACTGGTATATCAGCGCGATCCTGGTCCTGTATGTGCTGGCGCCCTATCTCAAGGCGGTCATCGATACGGCCGGACGGAAGGGCAGGGTGCTGTTTCTGGGGCTGCTTCTGGTGCTGACGGTGCCCTTCTGGATGTCCGGCACCTACATCATCATCGTCACCCGGATCCCCATTTTCTATCTGGGCATGCTCTTCGCGGCAGCAAGTGCCGAGGGACGGAGCATCCGGCCCTGGCAGCTGCTTGTCGCAGTGGCGCTGGCGGCTGTGGGCGTGGCGGCGCTGAACTGGGGCTTTGAGCATATTATGGACCGAATGTGGGCATACGGCCTGCACTGGTATCCGCATATCCTGATCGCTCCGCCTGCGTGCGTGCTGCTGTCGCTGCTCATGGAGGCGCTGGAGCGGCTCCCCGGCGGCGGGCGGATCGTGGGGCTCCTTTCGAAGATCGGCGGATACTCCTTCGAGATCTATCTGCTCCACTTTCCCATGGTGGACATTCTGTCGGAGCTGATCCGGGAGCGGGGACTGCAGGAGCATCGGACGCTGATCTGGACCGCGGGCCTATTGGTCCTGTCCTGTGGCTGCGTAGTGCTGCAAAGGGCAGCCAACACCGTGACCGGCTGGGTCAGGAAAAAGTGAAATCAAAAAGCTGCGGATCCATGGGATTCCGCAGCTTTTTTGGTATCCGGTCATCTGAGCCGCAGCTCCCAGAAGGCCACGGCGGCTGCTGCCGCCACGTTCAGGGAGTCGACCCCGTGGGACATGGGGATCTTCACCGTGTAGTCGCAGGCTTCCATGACGGCGGGGGCGAGTCCATCGCCCTCGCTGCCGAGAACCAGAGCAAGACGCTCCTCGGCGGCGAGCCGGGGATCATCCACGCTGACGCTCCGGTCCGTCAGGGCCAGGGCGGCGGTTTTGATGCCCAGGTCCCGGAGCTGCCGGGGCCAGTCCCGGTCCAGCCGGGCCCAGGGGATCTGGAACACGGTGCCCATGCTGACCCGGACGGCCCGGCGGTGCAGGGGATCGCAGCAGCTCGGGGAGAGGAGGATGGCGTCCATGTGCAGGGCCGCCGCAGAGCGCAGGATCGCGCCCACATTGGCGGCGTCGGCGATGCCGTCCAGAACCGCCACCCGGCGGGCGCTTCGGGCCACTTCCGCCAGGGTTTTCGGCCTGGGGCGGCGCATGGCGCACAGACAGCCCCTGGTCAGCGAGTAACCCGTCAGCTTCGACAGAGTCTCCCGGTCGGCGGTGTAGACGGGCGTTTCGGGGCAGCGGTCCAGCAGGACGCCGGAGACGCCTTCGATCTGCCGCCGCTCCATCAGGAAGGACACCGGCTCGCAGCCGGCATCCAGGGCATGACCGATGACCTTGTGGCTCTCGGCGATGAAGAGCCCCTCGTCGGGATTTCGTCTGCTTCGCAGCTGGGCTTCCGTGAGCCGGAAATAGGGGGCCAGGGCGGGATGGTTCAGGTCGGTGATCTCAATGATGTTGGGCATGGTACGTTCTCCCTCGTTCCGTTTGGGTAATCATAGCACAACCGCGCCCCTCATTGCAAGCGGCGGATGCGGAAGTCCGCAGGAAAAGACAGTTGATTCCCCCCTGGAATCGTGATACAATTGCTCTTACAACATCAGGCAGCCACATGTGCGGAGGGAGGAACGGAAATGGCCGAACGCGCAAAGAATATGCGTCAGCTTCTGATCGAAGCGGGCATCGAGGAGATCAACCGGGCCGGTGTCACGGATTTTTCTGTCCGCCGGGTCGCTACCGCCTGCGGCGTCAGCTGTGCCGCGCCCTACAAGCATTTCAAGGATAAGCGGGAGTTCATCGCCGCCATCATCGACTATGTCAACGCCCAGTGGCGCGAGCGGCAGGATCAGATCCTTGCCGGCTGCGGCGGGGACCTGCGCCGGCAGATCGTGGAGGTGGTGGTGGGCTATCTGGCCTTCCTCATGGAGAAGCCCTGGTTCCGGTCCGTTCTGATGCTCAAGGATGCAGAATTCGACAATCTCTATCACAAGGCCCGTGGCCAGATGTCCAGCCGCAGCCAGCAGCTGCAGGAGCGGTTCTTTGCCGAGTCCGGCTGGGAGCCGGACCGCATCCGCCGGAAGCTGCACATCGTCCGGGCGATCCTGTTCGGAACTGTCTTTCTCATCGACTCCGGCGAGCTTTCCTTCGACGCTGCAGTTCTGGAGACAGTCCGCGCTGCCGTTGACCGGGAATTCGATCTGCCGTAAAATTTTTTGCAAAAATAAAAAATTGTGCTTGCATTTTTTGACATGCCGTGCTATTATATCAGGGCTGTCAGGAAACAGCACAATATCCGGGTGTGGCGAAGTTTGGTATCGCGCTTGAATGGGGTTCAAGAGGCCGCTGGTTCGAATCCAGTCACTCGGACCACAAAAGCCGTCTTGCGAAAGCAAGACGGCTTTTGAACTAAGTGTGCCTGTGGGCACGTGAAGCTGCTGACACAGTGAAGTGATGCTTCGCATCGTGAAGTGTCTGCGGACGTGGGTGGCACACTTAACTTCACTTTGTGCGAAGCACAAAACTTCACAACGCCGTCAGCCGTTGCTTCACTTCAGCGGAGGCTGATATTTCACTCGGGAGGTGCGTTCATGCTTCAGGTCGGAGACTGGGTCACGCAGTACAGTGCGGGCTTCTGGCAGGTGGTCGCCATCTATCCGAAGTTTGCCGATGACGATTACCGGGGAGAGAAGCTAAGCTGGCGCAAGGGCGACCGGATCGGTGACTGGGCCGTTTTGAAGAAGGGCCTGACGCCGAAGATGAAGTTCAGCAATCTGTGCGAATGTGTGGATGCCCAATGGTGCAGGCCTGTCAGCCCGGAGCAGCTCCAGGCTATTCAGGACCTGTTCGATTCGAATCCCAGGGCAAGGCAGAAATTCGACAAGGCTCCCGATATGCCCCAGCCATACGTTGCGGCGCTTTGGATGGACATCCCGGAGGAGCGCCTTGAGGAGTTCACGGCGCTGCTGGCATCCCTGCCGGAGCGGTTCACCGATACACAATTCCGGGAAATGACCAAGGATTTCAAGCAGTATGAGCATGGTCCGCCTGCGGCCTATGCGCTGTACCTGTTCAGCTATCCCTGGCAGATGGATGACAGCTGCAATATGCTCCATTTTGGGCCGGAGCTGAAGAAATATGTGTAAAACAACGCCGGAGCCAAGTGGCTCCGGCGTTGTTGCGTGTCAAAAATGTCCCTTGACGCTTCTCCTGGGAGAGAGGGCCCGTGTCAGAGGTCAGTTCGTAAAGAAATCCTGGTACAGTCCGGTGGCCTGTGCTGCGGCTGCGTACTGCGCAGGCACTTCGATCGCCTGATACTCGTACGCGTAGACAAAGCTTGACCGCAGTTTATCGTTGGATGTATCGTATACGGCATAAGTAGCGGGCCGTCCGTTTTCATCCCAGGTGACCCTTGCTTCATCACCGCCGCCGACCTTCCAGGATACGATCCGTCCGTATTCATCCTTGACATAGTTTCGAGTTCCGCAGGGCTCGTTGGTGATCTCTCTGTTCGAATCGAAGTGATCGTCCGCCCTGGTCAGATTTCCGTTTTCGTCATAGTACAGCCGCCAGCAATAATAGTATAATCCGTTGGCCACGTATTTCCGGCTCGTCTGCGTCACCCTTCCGTCCGCGTCGAAGGTATAGTAATCAATATAATCCTTTTTCCGTTCCTCTTCCGCATGAACGGTGTTGCGTGTGATCGTATTGCCGTCGATGGTATAGGTATGACTGGACAAATCACGGTTAAAGGTGCCGTCTGCATTGTACACGCTGGCACCGGTCCGCAGGCCTGTCTCGTCATAGTGATATTCGACCATTCCATACAGGCTGCCGTCCTCCCGGTAGTTGAACTGCTTACCTATGACCCAGATGGTGACCATGTCACCTCGGGGGGCCTCCGTGATCTCCTGCTGCTCTCCAGCGCCCGTTCCGGTCTGCGCATCCGTCTGCGTGACGCTGCTGCCCGTCTCCTGCAATGCCGAATCCTGACGGCTGCAGCCGGTAAAGCAGCCGCAGAAGAGAAGCACCGCGAGCAAAACAGCAAGTAAGCATCTGTTTGTTTTCATCATGTCATCTTCCTTTCTGATTGAATACAGATATGAGCGGTTCATATCTATATTTGTATTCGAAGCAAAGCGGCAAAAAGGGACAGCCCGGCATAAAATTTCCTAAAAAAATAACGACCCCGCATTTGAACGGGATCGTTAATGTTCCTTCATGACAAAGCACCGTTTCCCATGAGAGTCAGCAGTCGTGTGAGAGGAGGGGCTGACAGCCCCTCCTGCTCGTTTTGGAAAATCAGATGTTCAGCAGATCGGAGTAGACCTTCAGAGCGCCGTCGGTGTCATGGGCCAGGACCTTCTTGGCCAGGACCTTACCCAGCTGGACACCCTCCTGGTCGAAGGAGTTGATGTTCCATGCGAAGCCC
>JAFQSI010000301.1 GCA_017409645.1 Oscillospiraceae bacterium
AGCGCCGGGCAGAGCTGTCGTCCCTGGCCGAACTGATCATCAGCCCGGAGACGGCTCCGCTGAGCCGTTATGAGCTTCTGGCAGAGCCGGGCGACGATCTGAACGAATGTACCTTCCTGTTCCGGGGCTGGCCCCCCGCCTACGACCCGGCAGATCGGGCCGAGCTGGTGATCGTTCAGGGCAGCAAGGAGCTGCAGCGCTTGCCCTGCATCTGGGACGGCAGCAGTTATACCGCCCGGTTCACCCTCCCCACGGAGAACGGCTTCACCGCTTCCTTTCAGCTGACCCCAGCGGAGGGCTACAAGCGCAGCACCCCCATCCGGGATCCCCTTCTGTCTGCCCTGTTCGACGCCAAGAGCTTCGGAGAGATCGGCGTGACCTGGGACCGCTGGGACTGCGACGGGGAAACCCTGACCCTGGAGGAGCTGGCCTTCGTCATCACGGCTCCCGAACTCCTCCGGGACACGCCGGACCTGTGGACAAAATGTGACCTGGTGATCCAGGCGGGTGACCGGGAGCTGGGCCGGGTGGATATGCTGAACCGCTCCCCCTATTCCCAGGATGCCAATTTCGGCACCAATGCGGTCCGCTTCTCCTCCCGCATCCAACAGATCCCCCTCAGCACCGATCCCCGTGTCACCGGACTGACTGTGGTACTCGAGTGTGAGCTTTCCACCGGCCACCACATCCAGAAGGTCGTCGGCGCCATCCACTTCTGATCAAGCAGAGGGCGCGTTGCAAACGCTTTGCAACGCGCCCCTGTTCTTTACTTCGCAATTCCGATCTTTTCGCCGAATTTGACCACGGTTTCGATGCCGTTTCGGGAGTTTTCCAGGATATCGTCATCGATGACGGCGGTATCCTGCTTCAGCAGCATGACCACGGTGGAGCCGCCGAACTGGAAGTAGCCCTTCTCCTGCCCCCGCTGAACGGAGGAGGGGCCATGGTGATTGACGATCTTTCCCACCAGCAGGGCACCGACCTCCATGGCTATGACCTTTCCAAACTCCCGGGTGTGCAGGATGGTGTACTCCCGGGCGTTTTCCTTGTAGATGGGGAAAAAGTCGTTTGCGATGGGATTGACGGTGTGGAGCTTTCCGGGGATGGCGACGTTTTCCCCCTTCTCTGCGTCAAAGGCGTAGCAATAGCGGTGGTAATCGTCCACCGTCAGCCGGAAGATCAGCGCCCAGCCCCCCACATACTCCGCCGCCAGGGTCGGATCTTTCAGCAGGGATCCCACGGTATACGCGGTGTGCTTCAGGGTGAAGCGGCCCGTTTCGGTGACGGGCAGGACCGTGAGCTTGCTGTCGGCGGGGCTGATGAGATGCCGGGGGTCCATGTCGACGGGCCGGGCCTCCGGGCGGATGCGGCGGGAGAAGAAGTCATTGTAGCTTTCGTATTCCACCGGCTCGAACTGGCTCATGTCGATGTGGTTGCTCCGGATGAAGGGCTTGATGAAGACCTTCGACACCTTCGTGGAGAGGAACCACCCTGCCGCCCTGGACAGCCCCGGCATCGTCAGGGGCTTCAGGAGCAGCCGCCCGAAGGCGCTGCCATAGAGGGCCGCCAGGAGCCGGTCCTGGCCGTCGGCTCCCTCGATCAGCTTTCCGTCACGGCTGCGTTGTTTCATTGGCATCCTCCATAAGCTCCTCGACGATCCGGTTGGATTCATCCTTCTGGTCCGGCAGACGGTAGTGGGTATAGGCATAGATGATGGCCACGGTGACGCCCATGGCGGCGATCATCGCCAGGATCTGCTTCAGCCCCGGCTTTTTCAGGGGGAAGTCCAGGATGAACAGGAATCCCACCAGAGCCAGCAGCACATGCAGCAGGATCAGGAAGGCCTGGTCGCTCATCAGGAACTGGAGCCAGAAGGCCATGGGCAGGATGAAGGAAATGCTCGTCACCGGCAGGCCCCGGTAGACCTTGGTGGCGCCGCCCTCGCTCCTCTGGCGCTTGGCTTCCAGCACATTGAAGAAGGCCAGCCGGATCACCGCGCACAGGCAGTAGAAAAAGACGATGGGCAGGCCGATGACGCCCCGCACGCCCAGCAGATAGCAGATCAGCGCCGGGAACACGCCGAAGCAGACCACATCGCACAGGGAATCGAGCTGGATGCCGAAATTCTTCTCATCCTCGGTCCGGTTTTTCTTGGTCCGGGCCACCCGTCCGTCAAAGGCATCGCAGGCACCGGAGAAGGCCAGGCAGAAGATCGCCTGCTTGTAGTCGCCGTGGATGGCCTGGGTCATGCCGAACACCGACGAGAGCAGGCTCATGTAGGTCAGCACCACGGTATAATCATACACACCGATCAATTTTATCATATTGCATTTCCTCTCTTTCTTCTATCGTTTCATTATATCATCTCTGTGCGGTTCTGTAAAGCCATCATCCCGGCATCCGGGCGGGAGACTTATTCCCGGCCGCGTCCTCCCGGAGGTTCGCCACATATTCCTTGGGGCTGATGCCGTACTCGGACTTGAAGGCCCGGTAGAAGTTAGAATAGTCGCCGAAGCCGCAGTGCTGGCAGACCATGGAGGAGGGACGTCCCTCGCCGAGCAGCTGCTTGGCCGCCACCAACCGCTTCTGGGTGATGTAGCGGTGGACGGAGCGCCCCACGATCCGCCCGAATTCCCGGGACAGATGGTACTTGCTGATGAAGAACCGGCCCGCCAGGCTGTCCAGGGTCAGCTCCTCGGCGTAGTGGTCGTTGATATAGGCCAGTACGCCGTCCACCAGGGATTCGGACCGGTCCCGGTGTCTGCTGCGGGTGTTCTTGCTGTAGAGCCGGTTGATGAGGATCAGCACCTGGAGCATGATCGTTTTGGCCATCAGCTCCGCCCCCTCCTCTTCCGACTCATTCTCCCGGATGCACCGCTCCAGCAGCTCGCCGATCCGCCAGGAGTCCTCGTCGTCAAAGCGCAGACAGCCCTTGCGGTCCGGGTCGTCCGCACGGAAGCAGGCCGCCGGATCATAGCCGTGGCTCCGCAGCTGCTTCAGGAAGGACCTGTCGATCCGCAGGATCACCCGCTCGCAGGGAGCCTGCTCCGGCTCCGGCACCAGCCGGTGGCGTTCTCCGGCGTCGATCAGCAGGATGTCCCCGTTGGTCACGCGGTAGCCCCGGTCCTCCACCAGATATTGCATGGTGCCGCTCCAGATCAGCTCCACCGCGTAATGGTCATGGCTGTGGAGCTTCCATTCGCCGGGGTCGATCTCCCGGGTCCTGACGATCTCATATCCCCGGTGTCTGAGCTTCGTACGGTGCTGCCCGGGCTCTGGTGTGTGCATGGTCATCCCCCCTTTGTGCAGATTTCATGGGCCGTTGGAATTCCATTTGTTGGTAATCCGCTTATTTTCTTATCTTTTTCTTAGCATAAAGCAAGATTCGCAAAGTGTCAAGCAATTTTTACAATGAAGAATGAACGCCACCATGGACATGATGGCTTTTGCCATGCTGACCCGCTCCAACTCCTCCGGCGGCGGTCTGTACGACATCGAGGAGTTCGAGAACAACGATGCCTGGGGCGTCCAGCACGGCACCGTTATGGCCAACTTCGCTTCCCACGTCCTGTTCGGCACCGAGCTGC
>JAFQSI010000302.1 GCA_017409645.1 Oscillospiraceae bacterium
CATTATGTAAACAACATAATGGAGGATATGTGTATGAGAGTAAGTGGAAGAAGTCCATGGCAGCGCATCGTTTCCCTTGCGCTGTGCCTGGCGATGCTCCTGTCCTTCCTGCCTGCAACGGCGCGGGCGGTGGAGGGGACTGCATCCGATCCTGTGCAGCTCACGGCTGAACAGGAGCCTGTTTCCCAGGAAAAGCAGTCAGCGGATCCCGAGCTGCTTGCGGATTGGCTGGAGCAGTACGAGCAGGAATCGCTGGAGCCCCTTGGCCTGAGCGGCATCACCCTGCCGGAGTATGAGACGGCAGATGGTCTGGTGTCCCGGACCATGACCTACGACTGCGGCAACGGCGTCACCGGCGACGGCTCCAAGTCCTTCCTGACGGTGGTCACCGGCACCACTGCAGGCGAATTTGAGGGCTACAAGTCCCTGCTGGCAGAAAACGGCTATGTCCTGGATCAGGAATGGGCGGTGGAAGCCCGGGACGGCGGGGAGAATCTCTTCGCCATCTACCAGGATGCCCGCGGCACCTACCGGGTCTATACCTATTTCTTCCCCGGCTATTCGGAGACGCGGATCATCGTGGACACGGAGCCCAACACGGTGGCGGGCTTCGAGTATGTCTCCGAGACCGGTGAGACGGCGGTGCCCCTGCTGTGCCAGTACGGCCTGTCCATCTCCGAGAACGGCTATGACATCACCACCACCACCGAGTACAGCACCGGCAAGCGCAACTGCGGCTCCCTGACCGTGATCCGGATGGCGGACAACAGCCTGTTCATCCACGACGGCGGCGACATCGAGCAGTGGAGCGACGCCGCCTGCGCCGATTTCCTGGAGTTCTGCCGGGAGCTGACCGGGACCGGGGAGGGTGAGAAATTCACCATCAACACCTGGTTCCTGTCCCACGCCCACACGGACCATTACCTGGGCTTCCCCCGGTTCGTGAATATCTATCATGATGCCTTTGAGATCAAAAACATCATGTACAACATCGACATCGAGCGCAGCTACACCACCCGGGACATCCAGGACGTCATGACCCTGGTCAGCGGCTACTATCCCGATGT
Source organism: Oscillospiraceae bacterium (assembly GCA_017409645.1). Classification (GTDB taxonomy): domain Bacteria; phylum Bacillota; class Clostridia; order Oscillospirales; family Oscillospiraceae; genus Faecousia. Next base: position 1,068 of record JAFQSI010000302.1, read on the forward strand.
GACCTACTACAAGCCCCACACCGGCGAAACCCTCGAGATCGCCGGCACCGAGTTCCAGGTGCTTTACACCCTGGAGGACCGCTATCTCCCCAACGAGGCCGGTGAGCTGATCACCGACTATCCCCAGATCGACTATGTCAACGGCAAGACCCTGACCCAGTACGACCTGGGCGGCACCTACCGGGCAAATATGTATGAGAGCAACGGCAAGAGCGACTTCAACGACACCTCCACGGTGCTGAAGGTCTTCTTTGAGAACGGCAGGGATGCCATCCTCTATGCCGACATGAATCTGGCGGAGAATGTCCTGTTCACCGTCTATCCCGATGATGTGCTGGCCACCGACATCATGATGGTGCCCCACCACGGCCACGACTCCCACCCCAAGCTGGCTCAGCTGTCCAACGCGGACATCTTCCTGTACACCCAGCACAAGCAGGCCATCTGGGGTGCCGACGGCGACTATGAAAAGGCCGACGCGGAAAGCGACTACAGAAAGAACCTGTGGAAGAATTATGATGCCATGAAGCCCTACATCGAGAAGGCCGGCTCCAAGACCTACTGGGAGGGCAATGAGACGGTCTGCATCGTCATGGATGATGCCGCAGAAGGCCTGAGCATCCCCGCCGGCATGACGCTGGACGCTTCTGCCCCCGCGGGCTACACCGCCTACACCGCCCCCGCCCGGGCGGATGTGTACACCGGCTGGGAGGTCACCGACCTGCATGAGAATGCCGACAGCATCAACGGCGGCGGCACTGTCGTGGCAGATGAGGAGTTCCTGGGCCTGGTTTCTGATGTGCAGGGCGAGTATCCAGGAGTGGTGGTCAATACTCCTCGAATCCGTCTGAATCAGGTGAAAAATGAGACACTGACACCTGAAACGGTCTATGCTATCGTGGATGTTGGTAGTGATAAGATTCTGATGCATGATGCTGTTGCAAATGAGGTTTCTGAGTTGGAAATTGGTGAATCTTCTGCATCTGTGGCATCCGGTTTCGAGGCTTATTATGATGGTATCTCCAAACTGTATATTGCCCACCATGATCGCGATCAGGCGTTGTGGATTATGCGCAATATCTACACCGGAGGCAAGGATCTTGCAGAGGTCAGTACCGCATTCGGCGGAGAAAAAGCCTACAGATACTCCATGTATACCAAGGGCTTGGCTCCGGAAGATGGCAGTTACTGGTATACCACTGCTGCTGATACTGGGGCAACGATCTCCCTGCAGCCGACGAGCCAGGATGTGATTGTGCAGGCACCTCCGTCTCTCAGTACCCAGAATGTCTATACAGAGTTCTTCAGCGATGATACCTGCGTCATTTGCTATCGTAAGACTGACGGCACAGTAGTTCATGCTATTTACTATGATGAAACCAATGGTGAATGGGCAAGAAAGACCTATAAGGGCGATACTGCTGCTGAGGTCAAGGCGGCTATCACAGCAGATATTGAAATGCTGAAGCTGAGACTTTATTCTTACAAAGAGTACCCGACCCCAGAGTATTCAACGCAAAAGGTATCTTACAAGGGCGCAATGCGCTATACCGTGCTGACCAGTGCGACCCAGCAGGAGACTGTGAGCCTGATCGTGCGGAATCTGATCGTTAACGATGACACTCGCGATGATATTCCCATCCCCTTCGGCGGTGACACCCGCAAGGTGGGCCAGTACTGGCTGGAGTTCCCCGACAACTACACCGCCGGTACCGTGGGCGACTATCTGGTGAAGATCCAGTACCGCAACGACGACGGCAGCGACACCCTGGTTGGCTATGTGACCGTCTCCATCGAGGAGAAGATCCCCGTGGCGGCTGTGGGCTCCGGCTTCGGCGTGGTCAGCCAGAATGCCGGCGTGGGCGCGGTGCCCATGGACACAAACGGCAATGACTGCACCATCACCGTCACCTTCCAGATCCCCGGCGGCGTCAAGACCGAGAACGTGAAGGTCACAGTGGGCATGCTCTCCGAGGGCGACAGCGCAGGTGTGGATACCTCCGTCGTCGGCGAGCATAAAAATCTGACCCTGACCTACGGCGGTCAGGTCATCACCAACGCCTTCACCCTGATCGTCAGCGACACCGACGAGGAGCTGAATTACCCCGCCTACCCCGAGGAGGGCTCCGTCCGTGTGGACAAGCAGGGAACCACCACCGAGGAGGATTTCTCCGCCACCGGCGTGGCCAACATCCAGCTCTCTGCCACCGGTATCCCCCAGGAGCAGGGTATCGATCTGCTGGTGGTCATGGACCTGTCCGGCTCCATGGAAAAGGGCCTGGATACCAACGCGGATATGTCCGCCGAGTATGAAAAGACCCGTATCTACGCCATGGAGCAGGCCCTGAAGAACATGGTCGGCATGATGCAGGACTCCGGCGCGGACATCCGCATCGCCATGTCCGACTTCGGCGACCTGGACAGCCATGAGTTCGACGATGTCATCATCGACAAGAGCATCGCAGACAAGCCCTTCTTCGATGTGGATTTCAACAATACCTACAATCGTACCACCTACAATGCTGATGGCACCATCAAGAGCAAGGGATACGATTTCTCCAACTACCGCAACTTCCCCCTGAAGACCGGCGACACCAATACCACGGCCTACAACATCGCCAACAGCAAGTTCAATCTGGCCAACCCCAGCTACACCGGCAAGGTGGTCCCCACCATCTACACCGGCAGCGGCGAGGCCAATGCAGAGGCCTTCGTGGATGTCCATGAGCTGGACGATGCGGCTATGACCGAGATCATCACTCAGCTGAACGCCCATGTCAAGCAGTCCTACGGCACCAACTATGACGCGGGTCTGGAGTACGCCTACCAGCTGGGCTACGCCGTCCAGCAGCGCAACATCGCCAACGGCGAGGACCGGAAGCTGGTGTGCATCTTCCTGTCCGACGGTGCCGCCATGCAGTACAACTACTTCTCCGGCCGCGCCCTCAGCTCCACCTGGGCCGACTGGATCACCGGCCGGGCCGACGGCATCAAGACCGCGGAGCCCAGCCAGTTTGAGGATGAGCTGGCCGCTCTGGAAAATGCTCTGCTGGCCCTCCTGAAAAAGGGAGAGTTGATCCGTCCGGAAAACAGCCGGGATGGTGAAAACAAGGTGGATGGCACGTACTACTTCCGCTATGATCCTACCAAGAACAATGCAACGGCAGAGCATTTCTATACCGTCATGGCGGGCCAGGGCTCTCAGCTGGACTGGGAGTACCTGTGCCAGATCGCAGAGGCCAACGGCGTCGCCCTGCCCGACTATGCCTCCTTTGAGGAGAACTATTGGGAGGACGGCTACGAGTCCGAGAATACCTACTGGTGGCAAATGAAGCTCCCCGAGCTGCGGGAGCTGCTGATCGTGGATGAAAACCACAATAACGGCGTCGTGTATGTCAAGGATGCCAACGGCAAGGCCACCTCGGAAGTGAATTACTACATCAGCTTCCTGAAGGCTCCCGAATCCAATCTGCCCAAGTTCTATACCAATGCAGCGGGCGAGGTGAAGTACGCTGGTGAAGAGACGGATTTTGCAAAAGCCCTCGAGGAGCATGTCAGCATTGAACTGACCTATGATCTGCTGAATAAGATCGCTTATGCGAACAGGGAGGTGGTCGTCGGCAAGGATGCAGCAGGAAATGATCTTACGGTGGGCGACCTGCTGTATGCCCTGATGACTGAGGCCTTCACCACCGACGGCAACGGCTACGAGACACTCAGCCCCTACGCCTACTTCTACAACGAGGACGGCAAGAACTGGTGGGCCGAGGCCATGAAGGGCGACACCGACAAGCTCTACCCCGTCATCAACAAGTATGCCGACCACAACAGCACCGAGCGGCCCTTCGGCTACTACGGCGATGTCCGCGACAACTTCTCCGGCGAGACCACCCAGGGTCTTGCGCTGGATCACAAGAAGTACATCGCAGGCTTCAAGGGCCTGGGCATGGACATCTACACCCTGTCCTTCTCCGTGGCGGCGGACGGCGAGGTCTCCTCTGCCGATGCCGAGACCGTTCTGCGCAATATCGCCACCGGTCAGAACTACTTCTACG
>JAFQSI010000303.1 GCA_017409645.1 Oscillospiraceae bacterium
CTCCCCCATTTGGGCGCTGCCCAAACAGGGGAGGCTTTTTTCTTTACAGCTCTCTGAGGGCGTCCACCAGGGCGGTCTTGCCTGCGGTCTTTTCGTCCTTCATCTTGATGATCTTTGCGGGGCAGCCTGCCACCACGGCGTTTGCGGGGACGTCGGCGACCACGATGGCACCGGCGGCGACCACGGCGTTCTCACCGATATGACAGCCCTCGATGACCACGGCGTTGGCACCGATGAGGACATTGTCCTCCACAATGACGGGGGTGGCGGAAGCGGGCTCGATGACGCCGGCCAGAACGGCACCCGCGCCCACATGGCAGTTCTTGCCCACGGTGGCCCGGCCGCCCAGGACTGCGCCCATGTCGATCATGGTACCCTCGCCGATGACGGCACCGATGTTGATGATGGCGCCCATCATGATGACGGCATTTTTACCGATCTCCACCTGCTCCCGGATGATGGCGCCGGGCTCGATGCGGGCGGGGACGTTCTTCATGTCCAGCATGGGGATGGCGGAGTTGCGGCAGTTGTTTTCGATCTCGATGTGGACAAATTCGTTGGCCTCCAGCACGGGGGCGACGTCCTTCCAGTCGCCGAAGACGATCTTCTGACCCTCGGCGGCGTTAAAGACCTGGCAATTGGGGAAGTCCACGCTTTTCTTCTCCCAGACGTAGACCTTCACGGGGGTCTTCTTCTCGGAGGTGCGGATGTATTCAATGATTTCCTGAGCGTTCATGGTGGTGATGACTCCTTTATACAAATGATATTTCGATTACAATGTTGGTGATACCGGGTCAGCCTATGTCTTCCTTTGTCATTGCGAGGGCGAAGCCCGTGGCAATCCGCATCCCCTGCGATGCGCAGCATCGCCCGCTCCCAAAGGGAGCGGAAAGAGAACGGATTGCCACGTCGCTGCGCTCCTCGCAATGACAGTATGGTCGGAGGCTGGTCCTTCTTTCGTGACAATGGTCCTTTTCCACAAACCATTCCTGTATCCATGTATACCATATCATTCTTTTCACAAAATTGCAAGGTACAAATTGACACATCCGTCAACATCGTCTATAATGGAAAAACATTCATCCACAGAGAGGGGGCAACTGCCATTCGGATCATCCAAAACCGTCGGGCACTGCACCAGATCCCCGAGCTGGACCGCCAGCTCCCCCTGACCATAGAGTACCTCCGCAGCGAGCTGGAGGGCCTGGGCTGCGGGCTTTTCTCCCCCACTGACGGGAGCCTGTGCGCCTGGTTCGACTTCGGCGCAGAGGGGGCCATCGCCTTCCGGGCGGATATGGATGCCCTGCCCATCGACGAAAAAACCGGCGCGGCTTATGCGTCACGGCATCCCGGGAGGATGCACGCCTGCGGCCATGACGGCCACATGGCGATCCTGCTGGAGCTGGCCCGCCGTTTGAGCAAACGAAAACGGCTGCAAAAAAATATCCTGCTGGTCTTCCAGCCCGCCGAGGAGGCCACCGGCGGCGCGAAGGACATCTGCGACACCGGCATTTTTACGGAATACGGGGTCGAAGCCATCTTCGGCCTGCATCTGTGGCCGGGGGTCGAAAAAGGTCGAATTTTTTCCAGGCCCGGCGCCATGATGAGCCGGTCCGCCGAGCTGGATGTGGACATCTACGGCAAGTCCGCCCACATCGGCCGCAGCTGGGAGGGCGTCGACGCCACCGAAGCCGCCTGCGTCTTCCTTCAGAAGGCCTATGAGCTGGAGCGGAGCGTCCCTGAGGACATCCGCCGCCTGCTGAAATTCGGCAAGCTCCAAAGCGGCACCGTGCGCAACGCCCTAGCGGCCCACGCCCGGCTGGAGGGCGGCTTGCGGGCCTTCTCCGACGAGGTCTTCTTCGGCCTGCGGGACAAGCTTCTGGAAATCGCAAAGGAAGTTGAAGCGCAGTTCGGCTGTGAAGTGCGGGTCCACACCTCCAACGGCTACCCCGCCATCGACAATCCCGGGGCGCTCCATGACAGGGTGTATTCCATCGTCCCCTTCGAATACCTCCCGGAGCCCAGCATGACCACCGAGGATTTTTCCTGGTATCAGCGGTATATCCCCGGCATGTTCTTCTTCCTGGGGCTGGGGGAGAATCCCGCCCTCCATTCGGACAAATTCGACTTCGATGAGTCGGTCCTGGAGAAGGGCGCGGACTTTTTTGAGCAGATCGCGGAGGGCTGGGCATGAATCAGAACATCTTAAACATGAAACCCAGCGGCATCCGCAGGTTTACCGCATTGGCCAAGGCCACCCCCGGCTGCAGGATGCTGACCATCGGCGAGCCGGATTTCGACACACCGGAGCCCATCCGGGCGGCGGCTGCGGCGGCCATGGCCCAGGGCCTGACCCACTACGCCCCCAACAAGGGCACGGACTCCCTCCGTAAGGCCATCGCTGAATATGAAACCAAACGGGGCATGGCCTGTACCATGGACAACATCCTCGTCACCGTGGGAGCCACCGGGGCGCTGAATACCGCGTTGACGGGGCTCCTGAACCCCGGCGACGAATGTATCATCCCCATCCCCGCCTTCCCGCTGTATGAGTCCATCACGGTGGCGGCGGGAGCGGTTCCGGTTTTCCTGGATCTGAAAAAATCAAACTTCCAGATCGAAAAAACGGCGCTGGAAGCCTGTATTTCCGAAAAAACCAGGGCCATCGTCCTCAATTCCCCCAACAACCCCACGGGCTGTGTGCTGTCGGACGAGTCCCTGGCCATCGTGGCGCAGCTGGCGCAGGAGCATGATTTTTACATCCTCTGCGACAATGTCTACGCCGCGTTGTCCTCCGGGCCGGTGCCGGATCTGACACTCCGGGAGGAGCTGCGGGAGCGGGTCATCCTCTGCCAGAGCTTCTCCAAGCCCTGGGCCATGACCGGCTGGCGGCTGGGCTGGCTGGCGGCTCCCGGAACGCTCATCGACAAATTCACCCTGCTTCAGGCGGCCCAGATCGCATCGGTCCCCACCTTTTTGCAGAAGGCGGCGGAAACCGCATTGCAGGTGGATGTGGCGAAAATGGCGGCGGTTTACCGCAAGCGCCGGGAATATGTCCTGGACCGGCTGGACAAAATGGGTCTGACCTACCCGAAGCCCCAGGGCGCGTTCTATGTCTTCCCTGATATTTCCCGGTTCGGCATGGACTCCGAGGGCTTCTGCATCCGGCTGATCGAGGAGGGCGGCCTGGCGGCAGTCCCCGGCAGCTGCTTCGGCTGCGAGGGCCATATCCGCTTAAGCTACTGCTATTCTGATGAAGAATTGAAGGAAAGCCTGGACCGGCTGGAGCGATTCATTTGCAGTTTATAAATTCGACTGTAGGGCGGGGGCATGCCCCCGCCGACCGAGTTGGATCACTGCCCGGTGTTGGTTGGTTTATCCCGGCTCGTTTTTGCAGCAAAGAAGCACGGTACCAAATCGGTACTGCGTCGGTGGGGTCATGACCCCACCCTACAGAATTCAAATCGTACAATTTCCGAAAAGAAAGGAACAACCACTATGAAAAAGACCATTTTCCGCGGCATCGGTACTGCCCTGATTACGCCCATGACCTCCACCGGCGTGGACTATGACAACCTGGCCCGTCTCATCGAGTTCCAGATCGAGAACGGCGTCGCGGCTCTGATCGCCGTGGGCACCACCGGCGAGAGCGCCACCCTGTCCTCCGCCGAGCGCAAGGAGGTCATCCGCTTCACCGTCGAGCGGACCGCAGGCCGTGTCCCCGTGGTGGCCGGTACCGGCACCAACAACACCGAGCATGTGCTGGATTTCACCAAGTCCGCCTGTGACGACGGCGCCGACGCCGTCCTGGTCGTCACCCCCTACTACAACAAGGCCACCCAGAACGGCCTGATCAAGCACTACGAGCGGATCGCCGACTACTCCGCCAAGCCCGTCATCATGTACAACGTCCCCGGCCGCACCGGCTGCAACCTGGCTCCCCAGTCCTGCGCCATTCTGGCCGATCACCCCAACATCGCCGCCATCAAGGAGGCCTCCGGCAACATGGCCCAGGCCGTGGAGATGGCCGCCCTCTGCGGCGACAAGCTGGACATCTACTCCGGCGAAGACGGCATCACCCTGCCCCTGCTGTCCATCGGCGGCAAGGGCTGCATCTCCGTTGCCTCCAACTGTGCCCCCAGGCAGATGGTGGAGATCGTGGACAAGTTCTTCGCCGGTGACGTGGCGGGCGCTGCCCAGATGCAGAAGGATCTGTATCCGCTGATCAAGCTGCTGTTCTGCGAGGTCAACCCCATTCCCATCAAGGCCGCCATGGCTGCCATGGGCTACTGTGAGAACCGCCTGCGCCTGCCCCTGACACAGATGGAGCCCCAGAACGAGCTGATGCTCCTGCGTGAGATGCGCAAGCTGGGGGTGCTGAAATGAGAGCCATCGTCTGCGGCGCCAACGGCGCCATGGGTAAGCTGATCTGCGCCGGTCTGGGCGACGCCGTCATCGGCAAAGTCTCCATCGACGGCGAGAACGGTGTGCCCAGGACCTTCGACGAGCTGGGCGCAGTCAGCGCCGATGTGGTCATCGATTTTTCCCACCATACCGCCATTTTTGATGTGCTGGCCTATGCCAAGAGGATCGGCTCCGCCGC
>JAFQSI010000304.1 GCA_017409645.1 Oscillospiraceae bacterium
ATCAGCAGGGACAGGCTGGGGATCACCCGTCCGAACAGATAGACGATCTTGTCCGTGGTGAAGACCGCATTGCAGCAGTTGAACCAGAGGATGGAGGCCCCCATCAGCGCCGCGGAGGCCAGACCGAAGCAGACCGCCTCCCAGGTCACCGGTTCGCCGTTTCCCAGAAGAAACAGCACCGTCTCCCCCCGATGATTGAACAGCGGATTCAGCGCCGCCGTGAACAGCAGCACCGGCAGCAGGTATCCCACCTGCCGGACAAAGCCTCTGGCCCCGAGCAGATACCACAGATAAGCCCCGGCGCAGACGACGGATATTGCCAGAAACACCGGATGCATCAGAAACATGCTCAGTCCAATGGCGACGGCGAAAAAGCATAGATTCACCGCCGGATGAAAGCCCGCGAAGGCGTCCTGCTTCATTTCTTCCCCTCCCCTGTCCAATAAAAAAATGGTCATGGCGCGTCAAAACGTCACCATAACCATTCTTGGCAATCGATGTCTTCGGTCACAGCAGGTCTCCCGACTCGCATCTCAGACGAATCGCCGTCCTGCCTTCTCAGGGTCGCCCCCAATGACTGGCTTTCGCCAACGGACGGGATTCTCGATGCCTACGGTATTGGTTAAATGCGGGGATTCGGACCCCATTCCCTTATGTAGCACCAATGCCTGGATAAACCGTTGCAGCAAGGGTGCCTCTGCACCATGTATCTCCTGCATTATACATCGGGATCCGGCAAATTGCAACCGCCATTTCGAAAAAAGATGCAGCCCTGCTCCTCAGAGCAGGGCTGCGGGTGCTTATGAGATCAGATCGGGGTTCAGTCGTTGTAGGCCCGGTACAGGAAGGTGACGATCTGGGCGCGGTTGCAGATCTCAGCGACGCCGAAACGGGTGGCGCTGACGCCCTTGGTGATGCCATTCTCCACGGCCCACAGGACGGGCTCGTAGTAGTAGACATCGGGATCGTACACATCGTTGAAGGCGGACTTCTTCAGAGTGACCTCAGGCTTGCCCATGGCCCGGTACAGGAAGGTCACGACATAGGCGCGGGTACATTCCAGATCAGCGCCGAAGTGCGTGGCGTCGATGCCCTTGGTGATGCCGTTCTCCAGAGCCCACAGGACGGCCTTGTGGTAGTAAATGCCATCGGCCACATCCACGAAGGGATTCTCGGTGGACTCAGGCTCGGGGGAACCGGCGGCACGCCACAGGAAGGTCACGACCTGGGCACGGGTGCAGGCCACATCGGGACCAAAGTGGGTGTCGTCCACACCGTTGGTGATGCCGTTCTCAACGGCCCACATCACGGGATCATAGAAGTAGATGCCCTCGGGGACGTCCACGAAGGGATTCTCGGAGGGAGTCTCCTCCTTTGCACCGCAGCGGGTGCAGACGCCGTCGACGAAGTCATGACCCAGAGCGGGAATGGTGACCGTCTGGCGGGAAACTTCCTCACCGCACACGGTGCAGTAGGCCACGGAGTCGTAGGAGCCTGCGGTGGTGCAGGTGGCGGCGACCTCGTTCTCACGGCGAGTCTCGGTTCCGGTATGCGTACAGACCTCGTTGTAGTAGGTGCCGTTGGCGCTGTCGTAGCGGACCACTGCGCCGTTGAACCTGGGAGAGGCATCGGTGCCGATGTTCTGCTTCCAGATCAGCTCGCCCTCAGAGGTGGAGCCGTTCAGCTTATAGGCGATCTCGCCGGAGGCGAACTGCTCCGCAGTGGCAGCGGCAGCGCCGCTGACGGAATTCTGAGCGCCGCTGAGGTAGTAGGAGCCGGTGACGGTGCCCTTGCTCAGAGAGCCGACGACCGCGCCGGTCAGAGAGGTGCCCGTGACCGCGCCGGTGCTGTAGCTGTTGGAGAAGGTAACAGTCTGGGGGGTCTTCTGGTAGCCGGACAGGCCCGCCAGGCCGCCGACCCAGCTTCTGCCGGTGACGGCTCCGGTGTTGTAGCAGCTGGTGACGGCGCTCGCCGCGGTGTTGGTGCCGTCGATGGCGCCCACAACACCGCCGACTGCGTCGGACTTGGCGGTGCTGCCGGTGACCGCACCGGTGTTGAAGCTGCGGGTGATGGCAGCGCCGGAGCAGACGCCGGCCACGCCGCCGATGTAGTCAGAGCCGCCGGTCACAGCGCCGCTGTTGCCGGAGCCGGTGATCTCACCGCCGATGTGGTTGCCGACAACGCCGCCCGCATGGGTATTGGCAGCGGTGACATTGGCAGAGTTCACGGAAGCGTCCACCGTGCCGCTGTTCATGCCGACGATGCCGCCGACGGAGCTGGTGCCGCTGACAGCACCGGTGTTGTCACAGGACACGACCTCGCCCTTGTTCTCGGCAGCGATGCCGCCGGTGGTGGAGCCGGTCACAGCGCCGGTGTTGGTGCAGTCCTGCACCAGACCCATGTTGCGGCAGACGATACCGCCGGTGGCGCCGGTGCCGGTGACAGTACCGGACTGGGTGCAGCCGAGAATGGTGCCATAGTTGTAGCTGGCAATGCCGCCGATGTCGGTGGCGCCGTTGATGACGGAATCCGCCAGGGTCAGGTTCTTGACGGTACCGTTGGTATCCACGGTGCCGAACAGGCCGGCGTTTCTGCCGTCAAACTTGGTGTTGTCGTAGTACAGGCCATAGATGGTGTAGCCTGCGCCGTCGAAGGTGCCGGAGTAGCGGACAAACTCCCGGGCGCTGGTGTACAGGCCGATGGGAGTCCAGGCCAGCTCGCCGTCCAGGATGATGTCAGCGGTCAGAACGGCGTTGTAGACCTCGCCGTTGTCGCCCTCATACTCGTTTTCGCCTGCGTTGACCAGCGCTGCAAACCAGTACAGCTGACCTGCGTTGCTGATGCGGTACACGCCGCCCTCGACAGGGGCAGCCTCAAAGTGGCCAGCCGCGGAGCAGATGCCGTCCAGGTACTCACCGGAGCAGCCGTCCTCTGCACAGGGGGACCCGGCAGCGTTCGCCGCCAGCCCGAAGCAGGGCACCAGCATGGCCAAAACAAGCAGAACGGACAACATTCTGCAAATATTTCGGTATTTCTTCATATGCTTTCCTCCATTATCTGTCACTGATCTTTTCCGGTATCCCGGCAGATCAGCCAGCCCTGGTGATCACGATGTAATCGAGCTGGGGACCCTTGTACTGGCCGCCGCTGAACTTCAGCATACCGTCGCCGCCCTCCAGGACCTTGATGGTGAAGGTGGCCTGGTGGGTCGCGCCTGCGCCGTCGCTGGCACCGGCCGTGACCTCGCCGCGCTCGATCTTGCCCTCGTCATCATACCACTCCAGGCTGTTGCGGGAATCGCCGCTTCTGTAGTAGACGGTGCAGTTATAGCTGCCGGCCTCGGCGGTGTAGTAGAGGTAGGCCTCATCCAGGCCGTTCAGACAGTTCAGGAACTTGCCGCCGCTGGCCCAGTCATTCTGGGTAATCTGCAGGGGCCAGCCGCCGTCGTCAGAGGTATCGTTGTGCAGCTCCAGCAGGTCCATCTCCAGGGTCGCAGTCGCACCGCTGGCGGGGAAGGCGAAGCGGTCGTCGGCGGTGTACTGGGTACGGACGATGCTCTTCAGGCCCTCCTTGGCAGCCAGCAGAGCCTCATAGACGGCCCGGATGTCATCCGCGGTGGCGGAAGCATCGTCCAGAACGG
>JAFQSI010000035.1 GCA_017409645.1 Oscillospiraceae bacterium
CGCCTGGTCCTTCGGCAACGAGATCCAGGAGGGTACCTACTGGACCAATACTTCCCGCTACGATGACATCTGCGCCAATTACATCTCCTGGGTCAACGACGAGGACGGCACCCGCCCCGTGACCTCCGGTGACAACAACCGCGGCAGCAGCCAGGATCTGGTCAATGTCATCAACACCATCACGAATGCCGGTGGTATCGCTGGCTTCAACTACGCCAACTCCATCTCCACCCTGTCCAGTCTGGCCTCCCGCTTCGGCGGCAGCAATGGCGTCATCATCGCCTCCGAGACTGCTTCCGCCACCAACTCCCGCGGCCAGTACCGCAACCAGAACAACAACTCCAGCTCCGACAGCGCCTACCATCTGACCTCCTACGACACCTCCAAGGTCAACTGGGGTCTGAATGCCCACGATTCCATCTACAACACCTACAACCTGGACAACGTGGCTGGCGAGTTCGTCTGGACCGGCTTCGACTACATCGGCGAGCCCACTCCCTGGAACGGCACCACCTCCGGTGACTCCGGCCGCGGCGCCATCCCCAACAGCTCCTACTTCGGCATCGTCGAGACCACCGGCTTTGCCAAGGATACCTACTACCTGTACCGTTCCCAGTGGAACAAGAACGACACCACCGTCCATCTGGTCACTGCATGGGATGCTGACAACCAGATGCTCTCCGGCGACAAGACCCCCGTCTGGGTCTACACCAACGCCGCCAAGGTGGAGCTGTATCTGAACGACGCTCTGATCGGCACCACCGTCCGCACCCCCGTGACCTCCGCTGCCGGTCATACCTACTACACCTATTCCGCCACCTCCAACAACACCTCTGTCTGCGCCGCCGCCGCCAACTCCGGCGCCGATGCCCTGTACACCATCTTCAACGTGGTCTACACCGTCGGCACCATCTCCGCCAAGGCTTATGACGAGTCCGGCAATCTGGTCGACGAGTACGCCGTCACCACCCCCGGCGCCGTGAGCAAGCTGGTTGCCACCGCTGACAAGACCGAGATCGATGCCAACGGCTATGACCTGGTCTATGTCGAGGTCGACGTCACCGACGCCAACGGCAACCTGAAGACCACCGCCTCCAACAACATCACCTTCACCGTCGATGGCCCCGCTGTTATCGCCGGTGTGGACAACGGCGATCAGGCCACCGTCCGCAAGTACCAGAACTCCTACGTTCTGACCGACCGCCAGAACGCCAACATCAACGCCTATGCCGGCAAGGCCCTGGTCATCCTGAAGGCCACCGACGAGGGCGGCGAGATCACCCTGAACATCGCTTCCAATGGCCTGACTGGCCAGACCATCACCATCAACGCCGTCGGCGGCGAGGGTGATGCCGAGACCGGCCTCGTTTCCTACGAGATGGTCCGTGACTACACCGTCATGGCCGGCACCGAGCCCGCTGTTCAGACTGCCATCACCGGCAACCTGGCCGACGGCTCCACCGTCGAGGGCACCATCGCCTGGAACGAGATCTCCGAGGAGCTGTACAACACCGCCGGTGACCACACCATCATCGGCGTGGCCTCCTTCGACGGCTACGAGGATGTGAAGGTCACTGCCCGTCTGCACGTGATCC
>JAFQSI010000305.1 GCA_017409645.1 Oscillospiraceae bacterium
CCATGTGCGCTTCCTGGGACGATCTGATGACCATCTGCGAGATGGCCGCCGAGGAGGACGACGACTCCATGCTCGATGAGCTGAAGGAAGGCTACGACAAGCTGACCAAGGACATGGAGACCTGCCGCCTCCAGACCCTGCTCACCGGCAAGTATGACCGCAACAACGCGCTCATGAGCTTCCAGGCCGGTGCCGGCGGCACCGAGGCCCAGGACTGGTGCCAGATGCTCTACCGCATGTACACCCGCTGGACCGAGCGCAGCGGCTTCGACTACCAGATCATGGACTACCAGGAGGGCGACGAGGCCGGTCTGAAGTCCGCCACCATCATGGTCACCGGTGAGAATGCCTACGGCTTCCTGAAGGGCGAGAACGGTGTCCACCGTCTGGTCCGTGTGTCCCCCTTCGACGCCAACGCCCGCCGTCAGACCTCCTTCTCCGCCATCGAGGTCATCCCCGAGATCGCGGACGAAAGCGAGGACTTCGAGATCCGTCCCGAGGATTACGAGATGCAGGTCTACCGCTCCTCCGGCGCTGGCGGCCAGAAGGTCAACAAGACCTCCTCTGCCGTCCGTCTGATTCACAAGAGCGGCATCGTCGTCTCCTGCCAGACTGAGCGCTCCCAGTTCCAGAACAAGGAGACCTGTCTGCGTATGCTGCGCTCCAAGCTCGTCGAGATCCGCGAGCGCGAGCATCTGGCCAACATCGCCGACATCAAGGGCGTGCAGCAGAAGATCGAGTGGGGCTCCCAGATCCGCAACTACGTCTTCATGCCCTACACCTTGGTCAAGGACACCCGCACCGGCTGCGAGACGAGCAACGTCAACGGCGTCATGGACGGCGACCTGGATCCCTTCATCGAGAGCTACCTCAACTGCCTGGCCACCGGCAATTGGGTACAGAAGTAAAAAAGCAACGGACCTGCCTCGGCAGGTCCGTTTTAGCGTGTCAAAGACGTCTGTCATTGCGAGGAGGGCGTAGCCCGACGTGGCAATCCGTACTCCAAAATGTTTCCATTTTGGTCGTAGCGCGTCCAAAACCGTCAGGTTTTGGGGAACGGATTGCCACGTCGCTTCGCTCCTCGCAATGACGTGTTCTTTTTACAGCTTTACCAGCACCGGAAGACGGATCTCCATGTTGTCCGGTGTCACGGCGCAGTCCATGGCCAGGACCTGGACGCCGTTTTGGAATGCTTCCCGCAGTGCTTTGCCGAATTCCGGGTCCGTCTCGTCGTGGGGGCGGATGTATTTAACGTCGGACATCTGGATGACGAAGAGGATGTACGCGCCGTACCCTGCCCGGGCCGCCGCCGTCAGGCCCCGGATGTGCTTCGCGCCCCGCTCGGTGGGGGCGTCCGGGAAAGCGCAGACGCCGTCATGTTCCAATGTGCAGCCCTTGACCTCCAGGAAGCACCGCTTCCCGTCCTTGCGGAACGAAAAATCGTAGCGGGAGTCCCCGTGCTTCACCTCGGCCTTCAGTTCGGAGATCTCCCCCAGGCCGCCGGAGGAGAGCCACTCCCCTGCCGCCCGGTTCGGGGCCTGGGAGTCCATATTGATGAGCCGGTCGCCCTTTTGCACGGCGATCAGGTCAAAGGCC
>JAFQSI010000306.1 GCA_017409645.1 Oscillospiraceae bacterium
GCTCTTCACCCTGCGGACCGTGGAGGACACCCTCCGGATCAAAGAATTCGTTGACCGGAACAAGCCGAGATCCGCCGTCATGGTGGGCGGCGGCTTCATCGGTCTGGAGGTGGCGGAGAATCTGCGGGAGCTGGGGCTGGATGTGACCATCGTCCAGCGGCCGAAGCAGCTGATGAATCCCTTCGATGCCGACATGGCCGCCTTCATCCACGCGGAAGTCCGCAGGCACGGCGTGCAGCTGGCCCTGGGCCACAGCGTGGCGGGCTTTGCAGAGAAAAACGGCGGCATCCAGGTGCTGCTGAAGGACAACGCCCCCCTCCCTGCGGACCTGGTGGTGCTGGCCATTGGCGTGACCCCGGAGTCCCAGCTTGCCAAAGATGCCGGTCTGGCCCTGGGCATGAAGGGCAGCATCCTGGTCAATGACCGGATGGAGACTTCCGTCCCCGACATCTACGCCGTGGGCGATGCCGTGCAGGTGAAGCACTATGTCACGGGGGAGGATGCCCTTATCGCCCTGGCAGGCCCCGCCAACAAGCAGGGCCGCATCGCCGCCGACAACATCTGCGGCGGGGACAGCCGGTATCTGGGAAGCCAGGGCAGCTCCGTCATCAAGATTTTCGACATGACCGCTGCCTCCACGGGCATCAATGAGACGAATGCCCGGAAGTCCGGGCTGGATGTGGATACGGTGATCCTGTCCCCCATGAGCCACGCGGGCTACTACCCCGGCGGCAAGCTGATGACCATGAAGGTAGTCTTCGAAAAGGAAACCTACCGGCTCCTGGGCGCCCAGATCGTGGGCTACGAGGGCGTGGACAAGCGCATCGATGTGCTGGCCACCGCCATTCACGCCGGTCTGAAGGCAACCCAGCTGAAGGACCTGGACCTTGCCTATGCGCCGCCCTATTCCTCGGCCAAGGACCCGGTGAACATGGCGGGCTTTATCATCGACAACATCTCCAAGGGCTTGAAGCAGTGGCATCTGTCTGATGCTGCCGATCTGCCCCGGGACGGCAGCGTCACCCTGCTGGATACCCGGACCGAGGGCGAGTACCGCCGGGGCCACATCGAGGGCTTCCGCAACATCCCCGTGGACGAGCTGCGAGCGCGCATCGGCGAGATCGAAACGGGCAAGCCCGTCTATGTCATCTGCCAGAGTGGCCTGCGCAGCTACATCGCCACCCGGATTTTGGAGGGCTATGGCTTCGAAGCCTGGAATTTCGCCGGCGGCTTCCGGTTCTACGACGCCGTCATGAACGACCGGGCCCTGGTGGAAGCATCGCTGGCCTGCGGCATGGATCAGTAAAGACTACCACTGTCATTGCGAGGAGGGCGTAGCCCGACGTGGCAATCCGTTCTCTTTCCGCTCCCGCCGGGAGCGGGCGATGCTTTGCATCGCGGGGGATGCGGATTGCCACGGCCTGCGGCCTCGCAATGACAGCGGGCCAAGAATATGCCCTAAGAATGGAGGGGACCGAAGTATGAGAAAACAAATCTATGCCCTGCTCCTGGCCCTTGTCCTGCTCCTGACCGCCTGCGCACAGGCTGCGTCCTATGAGCAGATCACCCAGGAGGAGGCCAAGCAGATCATGGACACCACGAATGGGTACATCCTCCTCGACACCCGCACCCAGGAGGAATATGACCAAAGCCACATCCCCGGTGCCCTCCTGATTCCCCATACCGAGATCGCCGAGCGGGCAGAAGCAGAACTGCCGGACAAGGATCAGCTGATCTTAGTCTACTGCCGCAGCGGCAACCGCAGCAAGCAGGCGTCGGAGGTCCTGGCTGAGCTGGGGTATACCAACGTCAAGGAATTCGGCGGAATCAATACCTGGCCGTATGAAGTGGAATAAGGCAAAAGCAGCGGCACAGGCCGCTGCTTTCCTGGTTCTGATGAATGTCCGAAGCTTCAGGATCATTTATAGGGGACGGCCTCTGTGCCGTCCCCTACGTTTGGTTTGAAGGTCGGCGGTCCTCTCCGGATCACGCAGAGGGGGCCGCTGCTTGCCTTTATACGCCCAGCACCTCCAGCAGCGGCCCGGACAGCTCCCGGTCGAAGTGGTGCGCCAGTGTTTCGCCCTCCAGGTTGCCGTGGTAGTCGCTGGCGCAGGAGTGCAGCAGGCCGAATTCGTCGGCCAGAGCCTTCAGCGCGTCCCGCTGGGGCCGATCATAGGCGGCGTATTCCACCTCCATGGCGGCTCGATCCCCGGCCAGCTCCTTGAACCGGCGGACCAGAGCCCGCTCGCCCTCGGCGTCCAGCAGATAATAGTACAGGTGAGCCAGCACCGGCACACCGCCTGCGGAGAGAATCGCCTCCACCGCCTCCTCCAGGGAGACATACTTCAGGGGATTCGCCACATAGGCAAGCCGTTGACCGTGGGCACCCATGTAGATGTCGAAGGCTTCGTCTGCGGAGTTGACATAACCCCGATTCACCATCTCCCTGGCGATCTGCATCCGGCCGAAGTGTCGGCTGTGGGGATTGGCGGCCTGAAGCTCGTCGTAGGTTCCCACGTCCAGGCCAAGGGCCCGGAGCTTGTCGAGAATGGCGGTCAGGTAGGGGCGGCGGTCGGGCTGATTCTGGGCCAGCACCGCCCGGAGCCTGGGGTTCTCGGGATCGATGCCCAGGGCTACCACGTGCAGCTCCTTCTCCAGATAGCGGCAGGTGATCTCTGCGCCCTGAATCAGGGTCAGCTCCGGGAACGCCGCCCGCCAAGCGGTCAGATCCCCGGTGCTGTTGTGGTCGGTGATGGCCAGAATACCGATCCCGGCGGCACGGGCTTCACACAAAAGCTCCTCGGGGGTCAGATTACCGTCGGACAGACAGGTGTGGGTGTGCAGGTCGATGTAGGGAAGATTCATGGGATTCGCTCCTTTCACATTTTCTGTATCATACCACTGCAAACGCCGTTCGTCCAGACAAAACCCTTGCGCAGGTCCGGTGCCTGGAGCTGGAGTGGGAAGCACCGTGCTGACCGAGCCGGGCGTTTTCCGGGCAACAAAAAATCGCCCCTTCCGGAGCGCAAAGAAATGACCCTTGATCTTTTGTTTCACAAGATCAAGGGTCATCAGTGGATGATGGGATCACTCATTTACGTAACCTCTTACTTTCTATAGATTTGTTTTGGGGGAGTTTACTTAGTACATTGGACTCACTCCTTTTTTGTATCTTCATCATAACGCCGGGAATGGGATTTTTCAAGATGGGATGTTCCATAAAAGAAAGGGAAAAAGTTTGGAAGATACGCAGATTTACAGGAACGTTTCCATATGGTATGATAAATATGTTGGGCGGCTTCCACAGCGGGAGCCGCCCGTTTTGTGCGCCAAACCTCTTGCCTCCACCATTTATGGGGGAGGTGGCCGAGCAAAGCGAGGTCGGAGGGGGCCTGTCCTCGTTTCTGTGTGTCATCGCTGCAAACGCGTGGACTCCCCCCGCCCTTCGGGCCCCCCTCATAAATGCGGGGGGGGGGCAAGAAATGTGCCGTCCTTACAGATACAGATGATTCTCCTTATGCCCACCCAGCAGCGGCCACCTTCTTCGTACCCCCGGTGGGGCTGAAATGGATGCTGCAATTGGACATGGTGAATTCCTCCCGTTGGTTTTGGGGTTATGATAACATCTCCGGGAAAAAGTTGCAATCCCTTTTCCTTCCGTGAGAAAGTCACAGAATCCGCGATCTTCCTGTGCTAGAATAAAATCACAAAGAAAAACAAACACTACTTCAAAAACCAAGGAGGAACAA
>JAFQSI010000307.1 GCA_017409645.1 Oscillospiraceae bacterium
TACACCATCCTGGCCGAGGTCCAGCAGGAGATCCAGCCCGACACCCTGACCGTCATCGACGAGCTGGCGGTCGTCACCGCCGTCGGCCGCCACATGGAGGGCACCCCCGGCATCTCCGGCAAGCTCTTCGGCGCTCTGGGCAAGGCGGGCATCAACATCCGCTTCATCACCCAGTCCCCCGACGAGCTGAACATCATCTTCGGCGTGGAGAACAAGGACTTCAAGCGCGCCATCCAGGTGCTGTACGATAAGTTCGCGAAATAACCACCGCACCAGTCTGTAGGGGAGGGTCATGACCCTCCCGCCGAAAATCTACACATTTTCGGACTCTTTTGTTTATGGACATCGTGCGCTTTTCGCCTGACGGCGAAGTGCTTTTGCTTTGCAAAAGCACCGGGAGGGTCATGACCCTCCCCTACTGTTATCATTCTTTGGAGGTAATGAAAATGAAACTGTACACTGTTGCCATCCTCGGCGCCACCGGCGCTGTTGGCCAGGAAATGATGAAGATTCTGGAGGAGCGCAATTTCCCCGTGGGCCGTCTGGTGCCCCTGGCTTCCGCCCGTTCCGCCGGTAAGACCATCAAGTTCCGGGGTGAGGATGTGACCATCCAGCTGGCCTGCGACGAGGCCTTCGAGGGCATCGACATCGTCCTGGGTGCCGCCGAGAACGACATCGCCGAAAAGTTCGCCCCCGCCATCGTCAAGGCCGGCGCTGTCTTTGTCGACAACTCCTCCGCCTTCCGTCTGAATCCCGATGTTCCCCTGGTGGTCCCCGAGATCAACCCCGAGGATGTGAAGCTGAACAAGGGCATCATTTCCAATCCCAACTGCTCCACCATCATCACCTGCACCGCTGTCAACGCCCTGAATTCCATCTCCCCCATCAAGAGCATGATCGCCTCCACCTACCAGGCCGTCTCCGGCGCAGGCGTCGCCGGTATGGCAGAGCTGGAGACGCAGATCGCCGACCTGCTGGCCGGTAAGCCCGCCGAGGTCAAGACCTTCGCCTACCAGATCGCCTACAACCTGATCCCCCAGATCGGCGGTGAGCAGATGGAGGGCTATACTTCCGAGGAGATGAAGCTCCACTTCGAGGGCCGCAAGATCATGCATCTGCCCGAGCTGAATGTCTCCTGCACCTGCGTCCGGGTCCCCGTCATGCGCAGCCACTCCATCTCCGTCCAGCTCCACTTCGACAAGCCCGTCTCTGTGGAGGAGGCCCGGGAGGTCCTCAGCAAGGCCCCCGGCGTCAAGCTGGTGGATGACCTGGGCAATAAGCAGTACCCCATGCCCCTGGACACCTCCGGACAGGATATCGTCTATGTGGGCCGCATCCGCCCCGACCTGACCGACCCCAACGGCCTGTGCCTGTGGTGCTGCGGCGACCAGGTCCGCAAGGGTGCCGCCACCAACGCCATCCAGATCGCCGAGCTGCTGACCAAGTGAGTTTGAAAAAATCCCGTCGAAAGACGGGATTTTTTCAGTTGACAATTGAAAATTGATAATTGATAATTAAGGTATCTGGAATTTTCCATTTTCAACTTTCAATTTTCAATTCCAAAGGAGTACCACCATGGACCAATCTATATATAACGCCTACGTTTCCATCTTAAAAGAAGAGCTTCTGCCCGCCATGGGCTGTACGGAGCCCATCGCCGTGGCCTATGCCGCCGCTGTGGCGGCCCGGGAGCTGGGCTGTACCCCCGAGACTGTCGAGATCGTGGTCAGCGGCAACATCATTAAAAATGTCAAGAGCGTGGTGGTCCCCAACACCGGCGGGCTGCGGGGCCTGGCCGCCGCCGCGGCTGCGGGCATCGTGGCCGGTGATCCGGACGCGGCGCTGCAGGTCATCTCCCGGGTCACCGCGGAGGACCATAAGCGCATCGCAGAATATTTGAAGACCGCCGACTTCCCCATCCGGGAATCCGATTCCGGCTACATCTTCGACATCGACATCCGGCTCCATGCCGGGGACCATTCCGCCCGGTGCCGCATTGCGGGCTATCACACCAACATCATCCGCATTGAAAAAGATGGCAAAATTCTCCGGGATGTGCTCTACACCGAGGCGGGCCAGAATTACGCCACGGACCGGTCCCTGCTGAACATCGAGCAGATCGTCGAATTCGCCGACACCGTGAACATCGAGGATGTTCGCCCCACCCTCCAGCGGCAGATCGAGTACAACCTCGCCATCGCGAAGGAGGGCCTGACGGGCAATTACGGTGCCCGGATCGGTCAGGTCCTGCTGCGCAGCTACGGAAACGACGTCCATGTCCGGGCCAAGGCCTGGGCCGCCGCGGCGTCTGATGCCAGAATGAATGGCTGCTCCCTGCCCGTGGTCATCAACTCCGGCTCCGGCAACCAGGGCATCACCTGCTCCGTTCCCGTGCTGATCTACGCCGAGGAGCTGGGGGCCACCGAGGAGCAGAAGCTCCGGGCCCTGACCGTGTCCAACCTCATCACCACCCACTTAAAGACCGGCATCGGCAGACTCTCCGCCTACTGCGGTGCCATCTCCGCGGGCGTGGGCGCGGGCGCGGGCATTACATACCTCTACGGCGGCCGTCATAAGGAGATCGCCCACACCATCGTCAACGCCCTGGCCATCGACTCCGGCATCATCTGCGACGGCGCGAAATCCTCCTGCGCCGCCAAGATCGCCTCGGCGGTGGAAGCGGGACTGCTGGGCATGGAGATGTACAAGCACGGCTCCCAGTTCTACGGCGGCGACGGCATCGTCACCAAGGGCGTGGAGAACACCATCCGCAACGTGGGCCGCCTGGCCAAATACGGCATGGCCCAGACCGACAAGGAAATCATCGATATCATGATCTCGGACCCCAATAACTGACAAAATCGGGCCATTCGGCCCGATTTTTTCCACTGTATCAAAAGAAGGTGACGGTCCATTTTCCCCCCATAATTTCAGCACGGTACTTCAACTGTCCCCTGGTCAATCATCGAACGTGGTCGGTGGGGTCATGACCCCACCCTACAGCGGTCACCGCGCCAGCTGGCCGATGTAGCCCCGGCGCACCAGCTCGTCGAAGGCCGTGCGGACCTCGGCGGGGATCTCCACAGGGACCTGGTAGCCCTTTTTCGCGTACAGCTCCATCCGCTGGACGTCGCCCACCAGAGTCTCGATGACCCGCTTCCGGCTGATCCCCACGGCCTCCGCGTGGGCGATGTGTTCCTCCACGCTCACCCGGGGAGATGTGTACACCGCGCGGACCCCGGGCCAATAGACCTGCATGGCGGCCCAGAGCCGCTTCTCCATATAGGGCTTGTGGACAGCGATGATCTTCTCCGCCTTCACCCCCGCTTCTGCAAGGACTTTTGGGGTAAACAGAAGGTTTTCCGCCGAATTTGTGGATTGATTCTCCAGAATGATCCGATTCTCCGGCACGCCACCGGAAATCGCGATGGCGGCGAAGCGCTCGGCCTCCGGTCTGCTCCAGATGCCGGAGGTGTTCCGGCCCAGTCCGCCGGAGAAGCACACATACGGCGCGAAACCTCTGTGAAAAAGCTCCGCGCACCGCTTCGGGATATCCTCGTCATAGCACCCGAAGCCCACGATCACATCGCCCCGCTCCGGCTGCTGGCCCATGTGCATGAAGTTCCACAGAATTTGAACGTTTTCCATATGATTCCTCCTTCTCGGCCCCCTCTCAGAGGGGGCTGTCAGCGAAGCTGACTGGGGGAGTGTCCTACCAATAGAAGTACACTCCCTCCACCGCTGACGCGGTCCCCCTCCCTCTATGAGGGAGGCAAGGAAAAGTGCCCGCTCAAGCTGAGCGGGCACTTGGCATTTTACTTGTTGCCCATTTCCTTCAGGGCATCCTTGCGGGACAGGTTGACGCGGCCCTTCTCGTCGATCTCCTTGACCTTGACCCAGGTCATATCGCCGATGTTCAGGACGTCCTCGACCTTCTCGGTGCGCTTGTTCTCCAGATCGCGGATGTGGCACATGCCGTCATGGCCGGGAGCAATCTCGATGAAAGCGCCGATGTTGATGATGCGCACGACCTTGCCGTAGTACAGCTTGCCCACCTCGGGAACGAAGCAGATGTCGTCGACCATCTTCTTGGCGGCGTAGGCGCAGGCGGAGTCCACAGCGGAGATGAACACGGAGCCATCGTCCTCGATGTCGACCTTGGCGCCGGTCTCGGCGCAGATCTTCTGGATGGTCTTGCCGCCGGAGCCGATGACCTCGCGGATCTTCTCCACGGGGATCTTCATGGAGATCATCTTGGGAGCGTACTCGCTGACCTCAGCGCGGGGCTCGGCGATGCAGGGCAGCATGACCTCGTTGAGGATCTGCAGACGGGCAACGCGGCAGCGCTCCAGAGCGTCGGCAATGATCTCCATGGTCAGGCCCTTGTTCTTCAGGTCCATCTGGATGGCGGTGACGCCCTCGGTGGTACCGGCAACCTTGAAGTCCATCTCGCCGTGGAAGTCCTCAACACCCTGGATGTCGGTGAAGGTTCTCCACACGCCGGTCTCCTGATCGGTGATCAGGCCGCAGGAAATGCCGGCGACGGGACGGCGGATGGGAACACCGGCGTCCATCAGAGCCAGGGTGGAGCCGCAGATGGAGCCCTGGGAGGTGGAGCCGTTGGAGGACAGGACCTCGGACACCACGCGGATGGCGTAGGGGAACTCCTCGACGGAGGGGATCACGGGCAGCAGGGCCTTCTCAGCCAGAGCGCCGTGGCCGATCTCGCGGCGGGAGGTGGAGCGGGCGGCACGGGCCTCGCCGGTGGAGAAGGAGGGGAAGTTGTAGTGGTGGATATAGCGCTTGCTCTCCTCGGGATAGATGGTATCCAGCTTCTGAGCAGCGGACAGGGTATTCAGGGTGCAGATGGACAGGACCTGGGTCTGACCACGGGAGAACAGGCCGGAGCCATGGACTCTGGGCAGCAGGCCGACCTCGGCGTCCAGGGGACGGATGTCGTCCATGCCGCGGCCGTCCACGCGCTTGCCCTGGAGCAGCCACTTCTTGACGACCTTCTTCTGCATCTTGTACAGGCAGACCTCGATATGAGTCTCGAACTCCTCCTCGCCGTACTTCTCGACGAACTGGTTCTTGAAGTCGATGCGGGCGGCGGTCAGGCGCTCCTCGCGGACGTTCTTGTCGTCGGTGTCCAGAGCGAACTCGATCTGGTTCAGGCCGTAGCTGATCAGGTCGTCCAGCAGCTCGTGGTTGACGGCAGCCTTCTCGAAGGTGAACTTGGGCTTGCCGATCTCGGCGACGATGTTGTTGATGAACTTGACGATCTCCATGTTGGTCTCATGGGCGATGCGGATGCACTCGTAGACCATGGACTCGGGAGCCTCGTTGGCCTCAGTCTCGATCATGACCACCTTCTCGAAGGTGGAGGCGATGCAGACGAAGCACTTGGAAGCCTCACGCTGCTCAGCGGAGGGGTTGATGACGTACTCGCCGTCGACGAAGGCGACGTTGGTGGTGGCCACGGGGCCGTTCCAGGGCACGTCGGAGGAAGCGATGGAGATGGAAGCGCCCAGAGAGGCGACGATCTCGACAGGGTTCTCATAGTCGTTGGCCAGGACGGTGCAGGTGACGACGGTGTCGTTGCGCAGCTCCTCGTCAAACAGGGGACGCATGGGACGGTCGATGATACGGCTGTTCAGGATGCCGCGCTCGGAGGGCTTGCCCTCGCGGCGGTTGAAGGAGCCGGGGATGCGGCCCACGGAGTACATGCGCTCCTCGAACTCGATGGTCAGGGGGAAGTAGTCGATGCCGGCCTTGGGGATGGGGTTGCAGGTGCAGGTGACCAGGACAACGGTGTCGCCGTAACGGCAGATGCACTCAGCGTTGGCCAGCTCGGCCACCTTGCCGGTCTCGACGGTAAAGGGACGGCCGCCGATCTCCATCTCATAAACGCGATGGTTGGGATACTGTTTGCGGGTGATCATGGTATAAACCTCCTTAAAATACGAATTGATAATTGAGAATTGAGAATTGATAATTTGGAGAATTCTTCAATTATCTGTGCTTCAGGAGGTTTAGCACTTGAATCAAATGCTGAAGCTCAGCATCTCATTCAACTGCTAAATCTGCTCCCAAACTGTTTTTCTGGAAAACGATACAGAAAATAATTCTCAATTCTCCATTTTCAATTCTCAATTAAGAAAGGGCGATGTTTCCATCGCCCTTTCCGAATTATTACTTACGGATGCCCAGCTTGGCGATGATCGCACGGTAGCGGTTGATGTCCTTCTTGGCCAGGTAGTCCAGCATCTTGCGGCGCTTACCGACCATCATCAGCAGACCACGGCGGGAGTGGTTGTCATGCTTGTGGACGCGCAGGTGATCGGTCAGCTCGTTGATGCGGGCGGTCAGGATGGCGATCTGGACCTCGGCGGAGCCGGTGTCGCCCTCGTGGGTAGCGTTCTCCAGGATGACCTGGGTCTTCTTTTCCTTCAGAATCATGGTTGTTTCCACCTTTCAAAATTGTTACCCAGCCGCCAAGTCGGGGTCAGTGGAATCCCCATTGGGTTTCTCCCTCAACTGAGCGGCGGGCCATAAAATATGCCGGTCGAAGCCAGCTTGCTTATAATACCATGAGTTTTCCCAAAAGTAAAGGGGATTTTTCATGTTTTTTCAAAGAATCTGCGGGTCATTTCCGCGTCAGTCAAAACCGCTTGTTTCAGTACCTCCAGCGATTCGAACCGCTGCTCGGGCCGCAGGAAATACAGAAATTCCAATGTCACGGCTCTGCCGTAGAGGTCGCCGGAGAAATCCAGCAGCCATGTCTCGGTCCGGACCTGATGCCCCTGGACCGTGGGGCGGCTGCCCACGTTGCACACCGCCATGTAGCCGCTTTCCCCCACGAAGGCCCGGCAGGCGTAGACGCCGTGGCGCGGGCAGATCACATTCGCGGGCAGCTCGATGTTGGCGGTGGGGAAGCCCAGCTTGTGGCCCAGCTTCCGGCCCTCCACCACCCGGCCGGTGAGCATATGCCCGTGGCCCAGATAGCGCACCGCGGTGGCCATATCCCCCTCCTCGATCTGGCGGCGGATGTAGGTGGAGGAAATGCGCACATCATCCAGAGTCTGCTCCGGGATGATGACGCAGTCCAGATGACGCTCCCGGCAGAACTGCCGGAGCTTTTCCGCATCTCCCTCTCCGCGGCTTCCGAAGCGGAAATCGTGGCCGCAGACGAAGCCGCGCGCACCGCAGCGGCGGTACAGCTCCGTCAGGAACACCTCCCAGTGCATCCCCATCACCGCTTCATTGACCGGATAGGCCCAGACGTCTTCGATCCCATAACGGCGCAGAAGCCGGACCCGGTCCTCGCAGGTGGTCAGCAGGGGCGGCGTGTCTGTGCGGAACAGGGACTGGGGGTGGTTCTCGAAGGTGATGGCGGCGGAGCCGTATCCATACTGCCGCGCCAGCCGGGTGCAGGCGTGCAGCAGCACCTGATGCCCCCGGTGGACCCCGTCAAAAAAGCCCAGGGCAAATATCCGTCTTTTGTGGTTCATGCGCTGAGCCTCCTTCCCAAATCGTTGATTTACCAATGTACCACTCTCGGCCCCCTCTCAGAGGGGGCTGTCAGCGAAGCTGACTGGGGGAGTGTTCCATCAATAGAGGCACACTCCCTCCACCACTTCGTGGTCCCCCTCCCTCTAAGAGGGAGGCAAGAAAGGGTTACACTTCAAAAAAGCTCTTGATGGTGCTGACTTTTCCGCCCTCGGCCCTGCACAGGGCCAGAAATTCCCCGTCGGGGGCGTAGACCCGGTAGGTGCCGTCGGTGCATGCCGCGGCAAAGGCGTTTCCGTTCTTCACCAGACGGGTCTGCTTTTCATTGAGCGTCAGCTTGGGATGGCTGGCGAACATGGTATCCACCGGCCGCAGAAGATGCTCCACATCCTCTCCCCTTTCGGAGATGTCCAGCAGCTGCCGCAGGGGGATGCTCCCCTCCAGGGTATACTCCCCCGCCTGGACCCGGCGCAGGGCCGCCATGCAGCCGCCGCAGCCCAGGGCTTCGCCGATGTCCTTGCAAAGGGTCCGGATGTAGGTGCCCTTGGAGCAGCGGACCCGCAGGTGGATGCCCTCGGCGTCCATGCCCAGCAGCGTCAGCTCATGGATGGTGATGGGTCTGGGCTGTCGCTCCACCTCCCGTCCCTTCCGGGCGAGATCATAGAGCTTCTGTCCATTGACCTTGATGGCCGAATACATGGGCGGGACCTGCAGGATGCCGCCCCGGAACTGCTCCAGGACCTTCTCCACCATTTCCCCGGTGACGAAGGCGTCCTGCTCGGTCAGCACCGTGCCGGTGATGTCCTCGGTGTCGGTGGTGACGCCAGGGCGCAGCACCGTCTCATAGGTCTTTTCCGCATGCTCGAAAAATTCCACGCCCCGGGTAGCCCGGCCCACGAAGACCGGCAGCACACCGGTGGCCATGGGGTCCAGGGTGCCGCCGTGGCCGATGCGGCGGGTGTTGAAGACCCGGCGCAGCCGGGACACCACGTCGTTGCTGGTCCACTCCTGGGGCTTGTCGATGATGATGATGCCGTTCATCAGCTGTTCTCCCACTTGAGCATGGCGTCCATCAGGGTCTTCTCCGCCACAGCCAGGGGCTCCTTGATGAAGCCGCCTGCTGCACCGGCGTGACCGCCGCCGCCGAAGATGGAGCAGACCGCCGCGGCATCATAGCCGGGGATGGCCCGCAGGGAGATCTTGCAGCCGTCCTCGGCCTCCCGCAGCAGGCCCGCCATGCACACGCCCTCGATGGAGCGGACGAAGCTGGAGAGGTTGCCCAGGTCGTCCTCGTTGACGCCGATGCGCTCCTCCACCGCTTTGGGCAGGGCGCAGACCGCCAGGCGGCCCTCAGAGAAGAGCTTGACGTTCTCCGCCATCCAGCCCTGGAGCCGGAGCTTTGCCAGGGAGTGCGTCTCAAACAGCAGCTGGTTCCAGCCGAAGATATCCGCTCCGGCGGCGGCGCAGTCGGCAGCGCAGTCGAAGGTGTGGACGTCGGTGTTGGCATAGCGGAAGCAGCCGGTGTCGGTGGAGGTGCCCACATAGATGGCCTCGGCCATTTTCTCATCCATCTGGATGTCCAGCTCGCCCAGGATGTCCCAGATAATCTCCGCGCAGGAGGCGGATTCCGGGTCCACCAGGCTCTTGGGGGTAAACTCCCGGTTGCCGCCGTGGTGGTCGATCCGCAGATCCACGGAGTTTCTCAGGTAGGAGTGGGCCTTGGGGAGCATATGGTCCTCGGCAACGTCCACGGCAACGATGATGTTGCCCTCACCGGGCTCCTTGACGGTCAGACCCTCGAGCAGGGGCTCATACTTGGGGGTGATCTCGGGGTTATACAGAATATTCGCGTCCTTGCCCATGGACCGCAGCGCGCGGCACAGTCCCGCAGCGGAGCCCACGGTATCGCCGTCGGGGCGGCGGTGGGTCAGGATGCAGTAGTGGTCGTTGCGCTCGAGATAATCGGCGACCTCAGCTCTCGTCAGAAACATTTTCTTTCTCTTCCCCCGTATCCAGCGAATTGATCAGCGCCAGCATTTTGGCGCCGTAGGTGATGGAATCGTCCAGCTCCCAGGCAAGCTCCGGCGTGTAACGCAGATTCAGCGCCCGGCCCAGCTCCCGGCGCAGGTAGCCGCCGGCGGACTTCAGGCCCTTGATGGCGTCCTTGGCCCGATCCGCCTGCAGGAAGCTCACATAGACCTTGGCCCATCGCAGGTCAGGGGTCGTCTCCACCCGGGTGATGGAAATCATGGTGTCCTGGACTCGGGGGTCCTTCAGATTGCGGATGCAAGAGGAAAGCTCCTTCTGGATCTCCTCGTTGATCCGACCGATACGATTAGAAGCCATTTTGTACTCCTTTCAGTCGTGAGAGTGGAGATTGGAGATTTGAGATTTGAGATCCTGCCGATCTTCACTCTCCACTCTTCAATCTCCAATCTGTCGTATACGTGCAATTTTCGCCGCACCGCAGTTGCGGTGCGGCGAAAAGAATCGTTTATCGCTTGACTTCCTGCATGGCGAAGCACTCGAAGATGTCGCCTTCCTTGATGTCGTTGTACTTGGCGACGGTCATGCCGCACTCGTAACCGGCGGTGACCTCCTTGGCAGCGTCCTTGAA